>JAADGZ010000015.1:6430-14753 GCA_013152045.1 Gammaproteobacteria bacterium | reverse complement strand
CCATTGCCACGGATGCACCGTTGCAACAAGAAACCACGTTACCCGTGCTGGATATCAATCGGCCAGAGACTATTGTCAATTTTATCCAGCGGCGTATTCTTAGATTTTGAAGCAACGGTGCTGGAATCAAACTAATCTGGCATAATTCCCCTGCTCCATCCCTAACCTTAATTAAGAATGCAAAATTATGAACCCATCCCATGCCCCTCTGATGAATCTGGAACAGGCGCTCGAACAGATCCTTAGCAGCATCACCCCCATCGAGGGCAGTGAAACAGCGAGCATCATGGATGCCTGCGGTCGTATTCTCGCTGAATCTATTCACTCGCCTCTGAATGTGCCCCCCTATCAGAATTCGGCCATGGATGGCTACGCCATACGCGGCACAGATCTTCCCAGCAGCGGTAAAACCACGCTAGAACTCATCGGCACATCCTGGGCAGGAACGCCCTTTGCTGGTGAAGTAGGCGAAAAACAATGTATCCGGATTATGACCGGCGCGAAAATGCCCGCAGGTGCTGACACCGTCATCATGCAAGAAGATGTGCAGGCCAGTGAACAACACATCACCCTTGGCGAAGGCCATAAAGCTGGACAGCATGTGCGTCACATCGGTGAGGATATTCGTGAAGGCGAGGAAGTCTTGCGGCCCGGTAAGGTGCTCAAAGCAGCCGAACTGGGCTTGCTGGCTTCTCTCGGAATTGCCGAGGTTCAGGTTCGACGTTCCCTGAAGGCGGCTTTTTTCTCCACCGGCGATGAGCTGTGTGCAGTGGGTGAGCCACTGCAGGAAGGCCAAATCTATGATAGCAACCGCTACACTATTTTTGGCATGCTTAAGGAGCAGGGCGTGGAAATTCACGATCTGGGCGTGATTCGAGACCAGCGCGAAGACGTGGAAACCGCTTTCAAACGTGCGGCTGAACTGGCTGATATCGTTTTCACCTCCGGTGGCGTATCGGTGGGTGATGCGGATTTCGTCAAGCAAACCCTGGAAAAACTGGGCACCGTCAATCTCTGGAAAATCGCCAACCCGGCAAGCCACTAGCCTTTGGCCGTATTGGTAAAGCGTATTTCTTCGGTCTGCCCGGCAACCCAGTTTCAGCCATGGCGACCTTCTATCAGGTTGCCCTGCCCGCCCTGCACAAACTGATGGGGCGAACGACACAAGCACCGCTGCGCCTCAAACTGCGCTGTTTAGATCGCCTGAAAAAAAGACCGGGACGCATAGATTTCCAACGCGGTATTCTGGATTATGAGGGAGATGAACTGGTGGTCCGCAGCGTTGGCGCACAGGGCTCACACATTCTCAGCAGCATGAGCCGGGCAAATTGTTTCATTATTCTGTCCGCTGAACAGGGAACGGTGGAAGCCGGAACAAAAGTCGAAGTACAACCGTTCAGCAGTTTGTAAATTCAAATACCCAGACAGCAGAAAAAATGGGGTCAGAGTAAAAATTACTCTGATGTCATTTGTTCAATGAAAGCAAGTGCCAGAAAATTTTTACTCTGACCCCATTTTTTTCTTTTTTTATCTAAAAATCAAGCATTTTGCGCTTTCTGCTCTTCTTCAACCTGCTTGCGCACTTCATCCATATCCAGACCCTTTGCCTGTTCCAGCAACTGCTCAAAAGCCGGCCCCTGCATGGCACCAGCTTCGGAATAAATAATAATTTGCTCGCGGAAAATCATCAGGGTAGGAATGGAGCGAATATTGAACTGTCCCGCCAGTTCCTGTTCAGCCTGGGTATCTACCTTGGCAAAAACAATATCTGGATATTTTTCAGATATTTCCTCATAAAGCGGGCCAAATGACTGACAGGGGCCACACCAGGGCGCCCAAAAATCAATGATAACAAAGTCATTGTTTTCAATAACTTCTGGTAAATTGTCTTTGGTAAGTTCAACCGTGGCCATGCACGTCTCCTGAAAATGATAAATAAAATTAGAATACTCTTATATAGAGGGTCAACAGCAAAATTTCAAGCATATAAAGAGAAAACAATAAAATACCCCGCCAGCAAGCTGGCGGGGTATTAAGTTCTGATCCGCCGATGGGTTTCCCTACTGGACTTCGCGCTTCGCTCTACCCATCCTACTATTTTTCGCTGCAAGCAGCGGGGAATTAAAGTCAACTCAAACCGGATTCAGACGCGCAGGTTCATCGGTCTTCAGATAATGAAGATAATCACGCAAAATGCGATGGTGATCAAAGGCAAGTTTATCGGGCAAAGCAGAAACTGGAAATACCTCAACTGTCCGCGCATCATCAGCCGCAACCGGTTTCCCCGAAGCCTGAGCAATATACACGGCACTGACAGTATGGCCCCGTGTGTCCCGTTGCGGATCCGAATAACAGCCCAGCAGAAATGTCAGACTTACCGCGAGTGAAATTTCCTCCCTGGCCTCTCGCACCGCCGCCTGCTCCAGCGTTTCCCCCACATCCACAAAGCCACCCGGCAAGGCCCAGCCATAAGGTGGATAGCGACGTTCTATTAATACAATCGAGTTTTCCGGACAGTCGCTAAGTTCAACAATAATATCAACCGTCAACAGTGGGGTTACCGGTTTATTCATGAGGCTTGTTGGTTTTTGTTGATGAAACGAATAATTCGACGCCGGGCGCGTTTATCCGGGCGCTTCTTCGGCCCGCTGGAGGCCGCTACAAGTTTGCGTTCAGCCGCCAGTCGTTCCCGCAAGCGAATACTCTCTGCAGTTTCCTCATACAGATTACGGGCCTGCGTTGCCGGCCCCCGTTTTGCCGAAATATTCCTGACCACCAGAGAAACAATCGTCGTATCCTTGCTGATGCGCATTTCATCGCCCAGATTAACGCCCCGAGAAGGTTTAACGCGTATACCGTTGACATGCACATGACCGCCATTAATGGCGTCGACTGCCAATGCTCGGGTTCGATAAAAGCGGGCCGCCCAAAGCCATTTGTCCAGGCGTACAACTGCAGCTGTTATTTTTTGCATAGGTTAAATAAAATTACTGCTTCGCCGGAGCCAACATCAACATTATTGGCTTTGACTCCAGAAGATCAACGCCAGGAAATCAGAAGTCCCAGTCAATATCCGCGTCTTTTTTTGCTTCATCCAGCGGCAGCAGTTTTGGATCCGTTTGGTAGGGAATATGTTCCAGCAATTCACGTGCGCTCCGCCGCGCAATATCGTTGAAATTGATAACTTTTTCGGTGAAAGTGTCAGTAGACAGATTCAGTTCCTCCAGCCCTTCCCAGACAATAGAACCTTCCTGACTATCCCAAATCTGCAGGAAAACCCGCAAGTTAGCACGCTTGGTTTCCATTAGCCTCAGCCCCAGAAAACCAAAGCGTCCGGCGGATTCCTGTCGAAAACCACCCAGCTTTAACTGCGCCAGATAACGCACGCCGGTGATTTCACCAATCTTGCGCAGGGTATTCTTCTGAAAAATTCCCGTGTCCTGATATTCATCAAACATAGCCTTGTAGTCAGCCGTCATATTTGCACGATTAACCGCACTCAATGTTTCCGGCAGGCTCACCACCCTGATGTCCTTATAGTCATTCAGCAGAATGCTGGCAAAAGACAGCGCCAGGGACTGCCGATCTTGTTCCCGGCCGGTAACTGAAGAAGGGGTAATAAAAGCAATACCGCCATGCTGCAAATCACCCGCTTTAAGATCGATGCTACGATGCTGCAGAGATGTATACACAACAGGGGCACCGCAGGCTACCAGGCATAGCGATAAAAACAACATAAAAATCAGGCGGTTTATACCTGTATAAACAACATTCCGGTTGCTGATCGACTGTTCTCTCCATTTCTGCATGTTTTTTCCCTCAACCGCATAAGACCACTCAAAACAATCCGTTTACAGATATACTCCCTGGTTATCGTTAAACCCAAACATTACTTTAGAACAATCATAAAAATTTAATCCCGCCATAAATAATGGCCAGACTTACACAGGCAAAATATCAAAAGCCCTCCCCTCGGCTACAAGCCGCGTAGAGTATATATAATAAGTCTAGCTGTACCTATTCAGGCGCGAATTTTATAGATTTTTCAATATACCCTTTAACCATTCCCTCTAGTTTAAGTATAGAATATGTTTAGCCAATACTCCGATTAAAAATTAACATATTACCCCTATTTTTCTCCATAGATAAAAATTATGACACTTAAATTCAGTCCTCATCCTGGCCCGCGCGAACGCCACCTGCGCCGCCGTTATGGCAATCCACTTTTCCCTGCCAGGCTACAGGATGTCAGCCAAAGCCAACTCGAAGAAGCCCGTGAAGCAGATGAAAAAGAACTTAATCATTTTCTTCGTTACTTCCGGGATCTGGTGCAGGAAGCCATTGATCTCAAACCTGAGGCCGAAAGTGAAACCATTCTTGACCTGAAAGAGCGGTTGGATAAATGCTACGCACATTGCTGCGCCCTGCCGGGTGAAAAAAGTGAGATTCAGACCGCCATAAATAAACTCATTGAGGTCATCATGAAGGCCGTGCGTCAGGGCGCCGCCAACGATCCGCTAGCCCTGGACAAGCTGGCTGAAGAAGAGATGGCAAGACAAATGCACAATGAGCTGCATCAATTCAGCCTGGTGGCCGATCTTATGTTACCGGATTCGCCTATAAACAAGGATGAACTGGTCCCCAGCCTGCTAACGGAGCCTGAGGCCGAGCTAAGCGCCTGCCTGCAACTTTTCGAGCCGGCCCAAGTTACTGAGATCTATCAGCAAGCAAAAAATCAGATTCAACAATTGTCGCCAGCAATAGCGAATCAACTCGAGCTGAAGGAAAAAATAAAGTTGATTGAGAGCCGTTTGAATATAAGCAAGATATCGTTCTCAGACTGACCAGCATGGAAATACTCGACTGCAGCATTTATAAAAGTATTCGGAAAATGGATACCTACCTGTTTATCCCGTGCAACGCCAAGCTGGAAAATCTTCCCGCCCCGCTGCTGAAAAGGCTTGGAAAACTTGAGCATGTCATGGATCTGTCCCTCTCAGAGCAAAGAAAACTGGCCCGAAATAACAGCCTGAAAGTAATCCAGTCCATCAAAACAGAGGGTTATTATCTACAACTTCCTGCACATTCTCAGCCAATATCACGCTAAGTCCTTGTATTTTTCTGCGTCAATTTTCTGTGAAAGTACAAGCACATCATCCATCCATATGTTTTTAAAGCTCTTTTTATGAGCACACTCCGTTTCAGGGGTGAAACTTAGGCTTGCCAAGTTCAAAATTTCATTTATTATCTATTGCATGAGTGTGACAACAATCATGCTTTAAAACACCGGAGGGGAAACCTCAGGACAATATAACAATTAATACCTTAAGGAGCATGTCATGACAGTAACTGCTGAGGCTCAGGTTGAGTCTGCAAATGCAAGTGACTTGGAGCGAATTATTTCTGAAAAACTTGATGAAATGTTGCCCAGAAAACTTGAAGAAATCGAAGCCAATAAAACACCCTCAATGTCCATTATTGCCACCAAAGGCACGCTGGACTGGGCCTATCCACCCTTTATCCTAGCTTCTACTGCTGCCGCACTGGGATGGGATGTCACCATTTTCTTCACCTTCTATGGTCTTCTTTTATTGAAGAAGGATTTGAAAGCGAAGGTCAGTGGTCTGGGTAATCCGGCCATGCCGATGAAAATGCCGTTTGGTCCACAATGGTTTCAAAACATTGAATGGCCCATGCCAAACGTTGTCATGGCCGGTATCCCAGGCTTTGAAAATGTTGCCACCGGCTTGATGAAACAAACCTTCAAAAACAAGGGTGTTGCCAGCGTCGAAGAACTACGTGAACTTTGCCTTGAAGCCGATGTAAATATGGTTGCCTGTCAGATGACCGTGGATGTCTTCGGTTTCTCGCAGGATGAGTTCATACCGGAAGTCAAAGACTATGTTGGCGCCGCATCCTTCCTGCCTATTGCTTCAAAATCTGACGTCTGTCTGTTTATCTAAAACAACAAGTCTAATAATTGTACGTCATGCCTTCACAGCATGACGTACAATTATTTCATTTTCTTCTACGTCTTTATTTGCCTCCGCCATGACAGGCTGGAGACTCAGGCGCATCGCCCTGCATTTCACGCCATTCTAATTCAGTATAAGTATGCATCGCCAGCGCATGTATGCCCCTCTGAAGCTGGTCTTGCAAAATACTGTTAATTAAACGATGCCGTGCAAGCAGGGGTTTTCCGTTAAACCTATCACTCACCAGAACCAGTTTGAAATGTGACTCCGATCCAGAAGGCACATTGTGATTGTTGCTTTCATTTATCACCTGCATAACGGAAGGTTTAAGTTCAGTTGATAGTCTGGTCTCGATTTCAGCTTGCATGCTCACACCTTTACTCCACAATAATTAAAATCAGAAATCATTATAACGCAAACTGATTACATTCCGCCCAATCCCACCAGGGAATCCTATTTAAGCCTGTTTACAGTTCATAAATTAGGCACCAAAACAATGCGTTTATCAGGGTAAACACTAACATTTCACTTTGTGAAACATAATTTCACAATTGTTCACGCAATAAGATTTGTAAACCATCAGAGGAAATCCTACTGTTAAAATACCACACAAAAGATGGACTAAAAACCAAGGACTAAGCACCATGAAACTATCATCCCGTTCCGATTACGCCACCAAAGCTATGCTCGAACTTTCCACTATGCCTGACAAGCCAGTCAATCTTGCCTATCTTGCCCAGGTTGAAGACATATCTATTTCCTATTTGGAACAAATATTCTCTTTGCTACGGAAACACGAGCTGGTAAAGAGTGTTCGTGGTCCCGGTGGAGGTTATATTTTAAGTAAGCCAATGAGCGACATTACCATTGGTGATATCGTTAAAGCGATTGACCTGAGTCGAAAATCAAAAAAAATCGAACAGTCTGAAAGACTCAACGATCCCGCTAGTCAACCTGCCAGTCGGCAAATGTGGCAACAGCTATCGAATATGCTTTACGACTATCTAAATAAAATAAGTCTTGAAGATATTCACCAGGCCCGTCAATTACAGATTGAAAACGAACAGCAATCATCTGGAACACAAGCAGCTTGAAGAATGTCAGTTATTTTATTGGCGCCAGTAAATGTAGCAGGGAGAGCATATTCACTGGCGCCTTTGTCTTTACCATTCACATCTACAATTGGTTGGCCGAAAGCAGCGCTCCACTAAGCGGGAGGATAGGCTTGCATCTGAACTTTATCTGACATCTTTCCCAACATATAGATCTGCCCCTGAAAGCGTGCCGCTCCGGTGCTGCTAAACTCAAACCGGTAAGTTCGATAAAAACACAACTGGCCACGATAGTTCCTGCGTATACGCAATTTGACAAGCTCAACGGTATCATCAAGAAACTGTACCTCGGCCTGCTCACAATGCTGGCGTCCCGTTGCTCTGGCTTTTTCCTTTGCACCAACACTGTCCCACCAGAAAAAAACGATCGCACTTAAAAGAATGATCAGTAGTAAAGAATCCATCAGTAAAAATTCCTGCTTTCTAACGTCTTAATTATTTCAACCATGCGATAACTATCACATATTAGGGATAATATTATTGCGTTTTATTAAAATTTCTCGTTCCCACGCTCCTGCGTGGGAATCCATACCTCAATCGATACGCTGATTCGGGCATCCGTTCCCATGCAGGAGCGTGGGAACGAGAGAATGTAACACCTGAAATAGCGATATTTGAAGCTATTTACCCTTCGACAAGCTCAGTGCGAACGGTTTTTACTAGACAGGAATTCGGAACACGTATTTAGCTGGATCGGAGTAACTCCAGAGACAGTCACAAAAGTTTCTCTTGTGGCTTTCATTTTAATATTGTAAGTTTATTTGTAAACACAAAAGGATTGTGTTTTTTCACTTAAATCAGGGAGGATTTATTCATGAACAATTCTGTTCACACCTATTGCACATTAACATCTCTTGTCTTTGCACTAAGCGGCTCATTATCCGTTGCTAATGCCGCTATCCGCGCCCCCAAGCCCGGTGACCTCGTTATTTCAGAAGTCATGGCCAACCCCTCATCAGTATCAGATAGCGTGGGAGAATGGTTTGAACTTTTTAACCCAACGCTTGATTCTCTTGTTCTTAATAATCTGGTTCTCAGCGACAATGGCAGCAACAAGCATCAAATAAATGCCGCTAACAACCTGCTCATCAACAGTGGTCAATATTTTGTACTGGCCCGCAACGGCGATAGCAATATAAATGGTGGCATCGTTGCTGATTATGTTTACTCAGGCTTCACCCTGAACAACCGCTCGGATGCTATTATTATTTCATCCGATGACGTAGAAATTACTCG
>JAADGZ010000015.1:0-6410 GCA_013152045.1 Gammaproteobacteria bacterium | reverse complement strand
ATTTGTAAAAAGCGGTAAAAGTGCTGAACTTCTCTCGCTCCCCAGCGAAATTGACAATTATCAGATAACACCCAACACAGAGACCTATGGAGCTGGTGATGCGGGAACACCCGGTACCGCCGGCTCTGCCAAACTCATGGTCTCAGCCGTGCCTGTACCGGCTTCCATATGGCTGTTTGCCAGCGGCCTGATAGGGTTTGCCAAATCGGCAAAAAGAAAAAGGGCTAATCTTTTCAAGCAAGCCTAATAAACAACCCCGCCGCAAGCGGGCGGGGTATCAAGTTGTAATCCGCCGATGGGCTTCGCTTCGCTCTACCCATCCTACTGTTTTTCGCTGCAAGCAGCGGGAAATTAAACCCAACAGAGATTAAAAAGTATGGCCTGTTCAGAACTTAATTCAGAACAGGCCGTATTTTCTCTTACTCCAGTACGCGGCTTTACTTATCTGCCAGCGTTTTGAATAACAAATTGATACGACTAACAAAACTGGCAGGATCTTCCAGCTGCCCACCTTCACTCAACATGGCCTGTTCAAAGAGTACCTGGCTCCAGTCAGAGAAACGTTCCTCATCCTGTTCATTACGCAAACGTTCTATCAAAAGATGCTCCGGATTCACTTCCAGAATGGGTTCCAGGTTGGGCACATTTTGTCCGGCCTGTTTAAGCAACTTCTGCATATTCAACGCCATAGCATCTTCTTCAACGACCAGACAAGAAGGTGAATCAGTCAGTCGATGTGAAATACGCACTTCCTTGACCTTATCACCCAGAACCTCTTTCATTCGTTTAAGAAGATCTTTGTATTCTTTCTCGGCTTTCTTCGCCTTCGCCTTATCTTCCTTGTCTTCCAGATCACCCAGATCTAGATTACCCTTGGCAATGGATACCAGTTTCTTGCCGTCAAATTCTTCCAGATAGGACATCATCCACTCATCAACCCGATCATACATGAGCAGAACTTCGATATCCTTCTTGCGGAATAGCTCCAGATGTGGACTGTTTTTAGCTGCGGCATAACTTTCAGCTGTCAGGTAATAGATTTTATCCTGCTTGTCTTGCATACGACTTACGTAATCATCCAACGATACGTTCTGTTCATCTGAATCATTATGGGTTGAAGCAAAACGCATCAGCTTGAGCAATTTATCTTTATTGGCAAAATCTTCTGCCGGACCTTCTTTAAAGACATTGCCAAATTCTTTCCAGAAAATTGCATATTGTTCTGGATCATCCTTAGCCATTTTCTCCAACATGCTGATGATTTTTTTCACCGAACCATTTCGAATCGTATCGATCTGGCGGTTATGCTGCAGAATTTCACGGGATATGTTCAGCGGCAGATCATCCGAATCGACAACCCCACGAATGAAACGCAGGTAGTTGGGCATCAACTGTTCAGCGTCATCCATAATGAAAACACGCTTAACATATAACTTGATGCCATAACGTTTATCCCGATCATACAGATCAAAAGGCGCACGCTTCGGCAGATAAAACAGCGTGGTATAACTCTGGGTTCCTTCGACCTTGTTGTGTAGCCAGGTCAGAGGCTCTTCAAAATCATGCGCCACATGCTTGTAGAACTCTTTATACTCTTCATCGCTAATCTCCGACTTGGCTC
Source organism: Gammaproteobacteria bacterium (assembly GCA_013152045.1). Classification (GTDB taxonomy): domain Bacteria; phylum Pseudomonadota; class Gammaproteobacteria; order UBA6429; family Thiohalophilaceae; genus JAADGZ01. The sequence goes on along the minus strand of JAADGZ010000015.1, from coordinate 4,789 downwards.
TTGTCCACAGGGCTGAACCCTTGTTGACCGTTTCCATTTCATCAGTTGACTCACCCTTGTCATCCAGCTTGGGCATCAGGATAGGCATGGAGATATGATCTGAATATTTATTAATGATAGAACGCAGACGATAAGGTTCACTGAACTCGGATTCATCTTCGCGTAGATGCAGGGTAATACTTGTACCCCGCGCTTCCCGCTCAATGGTTTCCAGACTGTATTCACCTTCGCCAGTGGATTGCCAGGATACGCCATGTTCTTTACCCAAACCGGCGCGACGCGTTTCCAGTGTCACCTTGTCAGCAACAATAAAAACAGAATAAAACCCCACTCCGAACTGGCCAATCAGATTCGCATCTTTAGCCTGATCACCGGTCATGTTATCGAGGAATTTGCGCGTACCCGAATTAGCGATAGTGCCGATATTTTCGGTCACTTCTTGACGGTTCATACCAATGCCATTATCAGAAATCGTAACCGTGCGGGCGTCCTTGTCATAGCTCACCTGAATTTTCAATTCGCTGTCATTCTCAAACAGGGCATCATCCGCCAGCGCCTCAAAACGTAATTTGTCACAGGCATCGGAAGCATTGGAGATCAGCTCCCGCAGAAAAATTTCCTTGTTGGAATACAGTGAGTGAATCATTAGATTCAGTAGCTGTTTGACCTCGGTCTGGAAACTCAGTGTTTCCTTATGCGTATCGACACTCATCTTGGCAAGACTCCTGGGTAAATCTAAGTAGTTAAGATATATGATGTTTTTTAAAAAACAGATTTTCACAAGATATGGAGACAGGCCCGATCAATTTCAAGACCTTATTTTATTTGATTTATGTTTTCGCTGTAGTTGTGCTAAAAATAATCGGCGGTTTGCCGCTATTTTTCGTCGCCGGGTCAATTTTCTCACCCTCCATTTCGACTTTGTCCATTGAGTCCACATACCTGAGAGAAATCCTCTGAAAATCAATATCCGTATCCAGAAACCAACCAGCAAGACCACGCGCTAGTTTTCTGCACTAACTCCCGTGCTATCAGCAATAAAAAATAATGCGCTGCTGATGAATACTCTTGTTGTAATGTAAGCAAAATAGTGACAACTTGTTTTCCACTTAGCAGTATAGTTCAGTCAGGCGAAGCCCATTCAGGTGGGATAAATTAAAACCTGCATCTAGTTGAGACAAGCCGCCTAAAACAACACGGACAAAACAACATGTTAGTCATTCTAATCCTGGTTTCTATTTACTCCGCCTGGTTGGCTTACTCGCTACGCAAGGTCAAACCAGGCTATTCTCTGTTTGCCGGAATAACCTCGCTATTCACAGGTTTTCTGGCTCTTGGTGGTTTCTTTGGTTTCCTGTAAACTTTTGCGCTCCTGATTCACCTGACATACGAGAAGGAACACCCCATGTCTGAAGCCGGTCTGCCTCTGATCATCGAACCCGAACAACTAACCTCAGCACTTGCACAGCAGGATCTGCTGCTAGTCGATCTTTCCCAGGCGGCCACTTATGTACAATATCACCTGCCAAACTCGGTTTTCCTCGACTATAGCTGGATCGTGCGCATCGAACATCCGCGCCTAGGCCTGCTACCACAAAAGGAACAACTCAGCCACGTACTCGGCGCGCTGGGCATGACCCCGGACACCCATGTGGTTACCTATGATGATGAAGGCGGCGGCCGCGCCTGCCGTTTTCTCTGGACTCTGGATGCTATCGGTCATAAAAACCATTCTCTACTCAATGGCGGCCTACAAGCCTGGGTCAACACAGGTTTTGAGAGCAGCAGTAAAATACGCTATCCAACACCAACTGAAGATTATCCTGTTTCCTTCAACGATGAGCCAGTGGCCAACCGTCAATATATTCTCGAACACCTCAATGATAACCAGGTTGTGCTGCTTGATTGCCGCAGTGAGAAAGAATATCAAGGCACGAAAGTACTGGCAGCTCGTGGTGGCCACATTCCTGGAGCGGAAAATATTGACTGGATTAAGGCGATGGACAAACAACGCGACCTGCGTTTGAAGCCGGAAAATGAATTACGACAAATGCTAGAATCCCGCGGCATTAGCCCGGATAAAACTGTCGTCACTTATTGCCATAGTCACCATCGTTCAGCGCATACCTATATTATGCTCAAATCACTGGGCTATGAAAAAGTAAAAGGCTACCCTGGTTCATGGTCGGACTGGGGTAACGAAGCCAATACTCCGATTGAAAAATAATAAATACGGAAACAAATAAGTAGTTATTTGTTTCCGTATTTATTCTGTTGGGCTTCGCTATCGCTCAACCCAACCTACCGAACTCCGGCTTCTCTCTGGTTCCCGCGCTCCTGCGGGGAATGGATACCCGAATCAGCGTATCTCTCGTTCCCACGCGGGAGCGTGGGAACGAGAGAAAAAAATACGCAACTTACTGAGATAATAATAATTCGATCAGGGCCTGACCCGGTTGGCTATCCCAGTCCCGCTCACCGATAACCCGGCCAATAAACCGGCCGTCACGGCCAATCAGGTAACTGGTTGGCAGGGCGCGAATTTCATAATTTTTGCGCACCTCGCCTGCGGTATCCAGCAGGATTGGAAAACTGTAATCGCCTTCGGTGATGAAATTTTCAACTCGCTTCAGGTTATCCCGATCGGCAGACAGGGCCAACACCACCAGCCCTTTGTCACGGTAAGCTTGCCATAAATTTTCCAAGGCTGGCATCTCCCGGCGACAGGGGGCGCAAAAACTGGCCCAGAAATTCAATAACACCAGTTTGCCGCGATAATCTGATAAGTGCACCGACCCCAATTCAAGATCCGGCAGTGTAAAATCTGGCGCCGACAGGCGTGCTTTCGGCGCTGTCACCTTCATCCTGCTCAGTGCCTGCGATAAACCAGCTGCATCGGCAAAAACCCGCACCGGTGCCAATATACACAGACCACATAAACATAATAATATAAAAAAGCGTACGCGCATCATAACGGGTCTATCGGGCATGAGCTTCAAGATAGCTCATGATTTTCTTGCGTTGACTTTCGCTCAGGGGCGGATACTTCCGTTCATCTCTGCGCTTATCCATCACCGCAACCATACTTTTCCAGGCTGCGGCACTTAAGCGTTGCGGATGAGGCACCGAGTGACAGCCGCCACACTGTTCAATATAAACGCCGGCAGCCTCGGTCTGCGCATCCGGTAAATAGGCGTGTGGATTTTCTGTATTAAACGCACAGCCGGTCAGAAGCAATAGTGCCGGCACCAAAGCAACAGGAGCGTATTTCAGTATGCTGTGTATTTTCATCTCAGAACCCCAACTTGCTATCAGAAGCCGCCTTACCCAGACCATAACGGACACTCTTCTTGCTCGGTATTTCCAGATACCAGGTCAACATGAGACGATAGTCCAGCTCCAGCTGCGGACCGTTCAAATTACGATAAAGCGGCAGACTGAGAGATACATCAACGATCTGCAAAGGTACCGGCTGCCATTGCAGGCCCAGCGTGGCAAATACCTGCGTGCCGCCATAATTACCTGTGTTCCAGGATGGGGTCATATACGGTGAAGTCGGATCACCCTGGGTCGTGCGACCTGATGCACCCGTGACCGCTTCATTCATTTCCCCTCGGATTTTGCCTTTATATTCCCCATTGATCTGAAACTGCAACAGGGTGTCATAACGGAATTGGTACATGGTGTATAAATCCAGGCGAAATTCATCACCCAGTCGATAGTCTCGTTTATTGTCATACAAACGTGCAATATAGGTCGCATTGGCACCCCACCAGAGCGGCGAACTGGAACCCTGATACAAAAGACCGATCATGGGATCAAAGCTACCCGAACCCAGCTGCATACTATAAGGCAGAAGTTCACGCTGGCGCATGGCCAGGGGATGGGTGGTATTGTGCTCATCAATCGAGCCGGTCGGTACGCTCAAACCAAATAACAGCGAAGACTGGCGTTTCGGAATCAGGGGATCATCGGCAAACAGGCGGAATTTCCCCATCAGCATAGTATCGGCGAGACCCTCGGATTTCATTTCAAATCCTTGCTGGCCGGTGGTCGTCTGCATCTTGCTGTTGAATTTCATATCCATCGAATTCTGTTTATACATCAGCATCACACCACCAAACAGCCGATCGCTAAAGCTGTAGCCGGCCGAGATATTCAACATGTTCATATCCATCTGCGTCGGCACCGCCATAAACTTGCCGGTGGCCTTGCCCATCATGGTCGGCATACCCAGCAAATCATCCGGGTTAATGCTGTTCGTACCATCGCGCAGGCCTTCCATATGCATCAGCATGGGACTGATTTTCACCCGGTATTCATAGGTTTCAGGTATTCCACCACCGGGGATGTTCATCGGCATATTGCCGCCACATTTACCGCAGCACAGTCCGACATAGGCTTGTACGTTAGCGGAAACCAATACTGCTAGCAGTCCGACTGCAGCAGACATACGATTGATCAGTTTCATTATTTTCCAGCCAGTTGTTACTATGAGTGCTATGCATGCTATCAACGCAAACCGGCGGCGGGAATGTGACACAGTGTCGCGCGACAATTTGTCGCAGGCTGTGATTTTAATTTTACAGGTATCCGTATGTTGAACCTTCGCAGTCTGCTCCTGCTTCGCAGCATTGGCATTGGCGCACAGGCGTTGGTGATTGCGCTGGCAATTTACGGCTTCGGCATAAATCTGCCGCGCATGCCCCTGCTGCTGATCCTGAGCCTGCTGGCCTGCTGGAATCTCTATAGCTGGCTGCAGGCTAAAAAAGAGGGGCCAAAAAGTGAA
>JAADGZ010000280.1 GCA_013152045.1 Gammaproteobacteria bacterium | reverse complement strand
AGACGCAGAGACGCAGAGATTTCAAAATCAGCTTATGAGGTTTCAACAAAAAATTCTCTGCGCCTCTGCGTCTCTGCGAACTCTGCGTTTTTTATAATGGTTCAGTTTGCCAACATACCCTACTGGCGCCTTTCCGGATTTTATTTTTTCTACTTCGCCAGCCTGGGGGCATTGATTCCCTACTGGAGTCTGTATCTCAAGTCGCAGGGATTCAGTGTGGCGGATATTGGCAGTCTCATGGCTATTCTCATGGCTACCAAGATCATTTCACCAAATATCTGGGGCTGGGTAGCGGATCACACTGGTCGGCGCATGGCCATTGTGCGGCTCGGCTGTCTGATTTCCATGTTGGCTTTTGTCGGGGTGTTTGTGGCTAACAGTTTTATCTGGATGCTCCTGGTGCTAGTGGCATTCAGTTTTTTCTGGAATGCTACTCTGCCACAATTTGAAGCCACTACTTTTTCCCACCTGGGCGAGCATATTCATCGTTATAGCAGCATTCGTCTCTGGGGTTCCATTGGCTTTATCGTTGCTGTCTGGAGCCTGGGTAGCGTGCTGGAAGGCGATGGTATTAGCTTATTGCCAATCATTCTGTTGCTGCTGTTTGCTGGAATATGGTTGAGTAGCCTGATCGTGCCGGAAGAGGCGGCAGGGCATCTGAGCCTGGATCACGAACCTCTGCGCAAGTTGTTGTCACGGCCCGAGGTGCTGGGTTTACTGGTAGTTTGTTTTTTGATGCAGGCCAGTCATGGGCCGTACTATACGTTCTATTCTATCTATTTACAGGATTATGGTTATTCGCTTTCCGCCATCGGTGCATTATGGGCGCTAGGAGTCGCGGCTGAGGTTGGGATCTTCATGCTGATGTCTCGGCTGGTTCCGCGCTTTGGCCTGCGTCGATTGTTATTGGGCAGTCTGCTGCTCGCCGCTCTGCGTTGGCTGATCATCGGTCTGTACCCGAAATCCCCCGTGCTGATTGTGTTTGCCCAGGTTTTGCATGCGGCCAGTTTTGGTACCTACCATGCCGTGGCGATACAATATATTCACGGTTTTTTTAGCGGCCGTCATCAGGGCAAGGGACAGGCACTATACAGCAGTGTGAGTTTTGGTGCCGGTGGCGCACTGGGCAGTTTTTACAGCGGTTATCTGTTTGAGGGCTTTGGTGCGCAGAGCATGTTTTTGCTGGCTATGTTGCTAGCCCTGAGCGGATTTCTGATTGCCTGGCGCTATATTCCGGAAAATGTGTCACGCTAAACCACTAAAATCAAAAAGGATTTTATTCAAGCATCCCTCCTTATGGTCGATACAGTTATTATTCTAGAAGAAAACAGGAACAAACTGAAATGGCGAAGCAAGCTGTTTATGATGTATTGATCATTGGCGGCGGCGTATCCGGTACCGCGTTGCTTTATCAGTTGGCGCGATTTACGGATCTGAAACGTATCGCCCTGTTGGAAAAATATTCGGATGTGGCGACAGTGAATTCGCACGGTCGCAATAACAGCCAGACCCTGCATTGCGGAGATATAGAAACCAATTATTCACTGGATAAAGCCCGCGAAGTGCAACGCACAGCACGTATGCTGGTTAACTTCAGTCTGGGCCTGCCGGATCATGACCAATGGCTTTTCAAACATTCGAAAATGGTCATTGGTGTAGGGGAGCAGGAAGGCCAGTTTTTACGTCAACGCTATGAAACCTTTTCAGCCGATTTTCCCGCCATGCGTTTTATTCTACGAGATGAGATTGCTGGGCTGGAACACCATGTTATAAAGGGCCGCAAAGAAGCGATCAATGCTATCGCGATTCTTAATGAATACACGACGGTGAATTTTGCGGATTTGTCTAAAGCGTTTGTGCAGCAGGCGCAAGCAGTAAAGGGCAAACAGGTTGAACTTGCCTTGAACACCTATGCCGGAAAAATAAGCCGGGCGGGTAAGGACTTCCAGGTCGAGACCAATAAAGGCTGCTATCGTGCGCGTTTTGTGGTGGTTTGCGCCGGCGGTCACAGCCTGTTGTTTGCTCACCAGATGGGACATGGATTGAATTATTCTTGTTTGCCGATGGCCGGCAGTTTTTATTACGTGCCCAAATTGCTACAGGGCAAGGTGTATACCGTACAAAATGACAAGCTGCCGTTTGCGGCTATTCATGGCGATCCGGATATTCTGGTGGAGGATAAATCCCGCTTGGGTCCAACAGCATTGATGACACCGGTGCTGGAGCGTTACAACATCAAAACTTTGCCGGAATTCCTGCGCGTGTTGCGTCTGGATTTGGATGTGATGCGGGTAATGTGGGATCTGTTTAAAGTGCGCGATATACGCAATTACATTTTCAAGAATATGTTGTTTGAAGTGCCGCTTGTACGGCGTAGATTATTTTTACAGGATGCGCGCAAGATTATTCCTGACTTGCAATTAAAAGATCTTGAGTTTGCTTCCAGAGTCGGCGGCGTGCGTCCGGTAATGATCGACAAGCAGGCGCGCAAGCTGCACATGGGCGAAGCGAAAATCGACACCGGCGAGGGGATTATCTTCAACATGACACCATCCCCCGGTGCGACCAGCTGTCTGGGCAATGCTGAAGGGGATCTGCGTATTATCGCGGATTATCTGGGTTGCCAGATCGATGAAGCGGCCTTTGCTGAAATTTTGCTGGGCGAAGACCGCCAATCTTTGAGTAATAAGAATATCGCCTGAATCAGCGTTGCTTGATTGAAACATAGTCGCGTTGTGCAGGACCGATGTAGAGTTACCGTGAATGGCCTGTTTCAAGGGCAGCTCGATTTCTCAACCGCTACAGTTATCGATAATGGTGATAGCGTCCTTGCTCATTATGGCAAGCGGGCGATGTCCTCTTTGACTATGGTTGCCGATCGCTCAAATTCAGCCTGTTCCTGTTCATTTAGATGTAATTCGATAATTTTCACCAGCCCGTTTTCATCCAGTACTGCCGGTATGCCCATCGCGATCCCATGCTGGCCGTATTCGCCATCGAGAATGCTGACGCAGGGCAGGATGCGGCGGCGATCATGGCTGATAGCATCGACCATGGAAGCGATGGCGGCGGCGGGTGAGTCATAGGCGCTGCTGTGCTGTTTGAGGGCGAGGATTTCCCCGCCGCCCTGACGGGTGCGTTGTGCAATTTGCTCAAGCGTTGCTGAGTCGAGAAACTCTTCGATGGGGATACCTGAAATATCAGTGAAGCGCGCCAGCGGCACCATTGCATCGCCATGCCCACCGAGCACCAGCGCGGAAATATCTTTAATGGAATAGCCTGTTTCCATTGCGATAAAACTGGTCATGCGTGCGGTGTCCAACGCGCCAGACTGGCCGAACACGCGTTCTCGCGGCCAGCCAGTTTTTTTCCAGGCATGGAAAGTCAGCACATCCACCGGGTTGGTAACCATTAGCAGCATCGCCTGTGGCGCATGTTCCAGCATGGCATCGACGATACCATCGATGATGGATAGGTTAGCATCAAGCACATCGGAACGTGACATGCCGGGTTTGCGTGGAAATCCGGCGGTGACAATGACCATATCGGAACCGGCCATCGCGGCAGGATCAGTATCGCCATTTACCTTTGTATCAAAACGCAGCAGTGAGGCGGATTCCTGAATATCCAGTGCGACACCTTGTGGCACGCCTTCATGGATATCGATCAACATCAGTTCCCGGCAAAGTTCTTCTTTGGCCAGGATCTGAGCGGTAGATTCACCGACACGACCGGCACCGATAATGGTTATTTTTTTCATTTTACTCGCCTCCTGCGGTTCGGTCATTCCGACCTCTGCCGGAGTGATGAAGTGATCTTTATTTGTATAAAGTGTAGGTGAGAACAAAGCTACTCGCTAGCGACTCACCTTTCGACAATCTCAGGGCGAACGGTTTTGACTGAACAGGAATTCGGAACACTTATTTAGAGCATATCCATCATTGCCTGTGCGGCATTTGACAGAGTGTGTCCGGGATGCCAGACCAGACCCAGTTTGCGGCTTACATCTAATTTGGCAACCTTCAGAACTTTTAGTTCAGCATCCAGCATATTTTTGGGCAGCACACTCCAGCCCAGACCGATGCTCACCAGCATTTTTATGGTTTCCAGATAATTAGTGGACATGCGCACGGAAATGGCTTGTCCAACCGCACGTTCGACAATCTCCCGGGTGTAGGTGCCGGGATTGGGTAGAATGGCCGGATGCTCAAGTAATTGTTTGAGGCTGACTGATTTTTTTGCTGCCAGGGGATGACTGGTGCTACTGACTAAGGCCAGAGGATCATCCCATATTTTCTTTGTTTTTAGATCCGTTGGTGATTCCAGCGGCAAGGTGATGATGCCCAGCTCCAGCTCACCCTGTCTTATAGCGCGGCAGGCTTCTTCGGATGCGATAAAGCGCAGATCCAGTTCCACCTGCGGATAAGTTGAAGTATAACGACGCAACACCGGTGGTAGTCGATGTAGACCGATGTGATGACTGGTGGCGATGTTTAGGCGTCCGCCAACCTGGCCGGACAAATTGGCAATGGCGCGGCGGCTATCCTCGATTTCGAGCAGAATACGCTGGGCGCGGGGCAACAGAGCCTGGCCGCTTTCAGTCAGAGAAATATGCCGACCAATACGGTCGAACAGAGCAGTATTCAGTTCTGACTCCAGCGCTGCAATGCGTTTGCTCACCGCCGGCTGGGTCAGATATAGCTGCTCCGAAGCACGGGAAAAAGAGCCGCTCTCGGCTACGCAGACAAAGGCTTGCAGACTGCTGATGTCCATTCTATGTATTCCTATATGGAATGACAAATATAAAAATAATGAATTTGAGTAATAGTATAGTTCGGACTAGTATTCATAACCAGTGTCAATGCACATGTTTGCAAGCGGGAGAATTGAACGCAGAGAACGCGAAGACGCAGAGGCGCAGAGATATGCAGTGAATTACAAAATGGGAATTTTTGTAATATTTTTCTCCGCGTCTTTGCATCGTGAGAACCTCGCTTTGCGAGTTTCATTCAATACTTCCTACGCTTCGCTCCGGTCGCGCCTTTGTGTTGATGAATTAAGTTGGAATAAAGGAGAATGGCAAAATGACTGGCAAAACTTTATATGACAAATTGTGGGATGCCCATGTGGTGCGCGACAGTGGTGATGGCGCTGCCCTGATCTATATCGATCGGCATCTGGTGCATGAAGTAACCTCCCCCCAGGCTTTTGAAGGTTTGCGTCTGGCGGGACGTCAGCCCTGGCGGGTGGAAGCCAATCTGGCTACCCCGGATCATAATGTACCGACCACAGCGGCAGAACGTCACAGCGGGGTAGAGGGCATTGCCGATCCCATCTCCCGTTTGCAGGTGCAGACGCTCGATAAAAATTGTGAAGAATTTGGCATTACCGAATTTAACATGAACGATATCCGTCAGGGTATCGTCCATGTTATTGGTCCGGAAGAAGGTGCAACCCTGCCGGGTATGACTGTGGTGTGTGGTGATTCTCATACCTCCACCCACGGTGCCTTCGGCGCACTGGCTTTCGGTATCGGCACTTCAGAAGTAGAACACGCATTGGCGACCCAATGTCTGGTGCAGAAAAAATCCAAATCCATGCGCATTCGCGTTGAGGGGAGGACGCCTGCGGGGGTGACTGCCAAAGATATTGTGCTGGCTATTATTGGCGAGATTGGCACGGCCGGAGGTACGGGTTACGCCATTGAATTTGCCGGTCAGGCGATTCGGGATCTGTCCATCGAAGGCCGTATGACGCTCTGCAACATGGCGATTGAAGCCGGGGCACGGGCCGGTATGGTGGCGGTGGATGAAAAGACTATCGATTATGTCAAAGGCCGTCCTTACGCACCGAAGGCGGATCTCTGGGAACAGGCGGTAGCCGACTGGCAAACCCTGCATTCCGATGCAGATGCCGTGTTCGACAGGGAAGTGGTGATCGAGGCCGCTGGTATCAGCCCACAGGTGACCTGGGGCACTTCACCGGAAATGGTGGCCGCTATCAATGGTCGGGTGCCCGATCCGGCGAACGAGTCGGACAGCGTCAAAAGCGAGGGCATGAAGGCGGCGCTAGCCTACATGGGGCTGGAAGCGAATACACCGATAACGGATATTCTTATTGATAAAGCTTTTATTGGTTCATGCACTAATTCACGCATCGAGGATCTGCGTGCCGCTGCTGCAGTGGCCAGAGGTCGCAAGGTGGCGGACAATGTCCGATTGGCGCTGGTCGTACCAGGCTCCGGGCTGGTGAAACAGCAGGCCGAGGAAGAAGGCTTGGATAAAGTTTTTATCGAAGCCGGATTCGAATGGCGTGAACCGGGTTGCTCTATGTGCCTGGCCATGAACGCGGATCGGCTGGAGCCGGGCGAACGTTGTGCTTCAACCTCCAATAGAAATTTTGAAGGTCGTCAGGGGCAGGGCGGACGCACGCATTTAGTCAGTCCGGCGATGGCAGCAGCGGCGGCGGTTGCCGGGCATTTTGTCGATGTGCGGAGTTTGTGAAAAAATCTAACGCAGAGGTGCAAAGACACAGAGAAGCGCAAAGAAAACAAACTAATAAAACTTTGCGTCCTTAGCGTCTTCGCGCCTTAGCGTTGAAAATCTTAAGGTTAGAAAAATGAAAAAATTCAAAATATTTACCGGGATCGTCGCACCGATGGATCGGCCTAATGTGGACACCGATGCGATCATCCCCAAACAGTTTTTGAAATCGATCAAACGTACGGGGTTTGGCCCTAATCTGTTTGATGAATGGCGTTATCTGGATCATGGTGAGCCAGGCATGGATAATAGTCAGAGACGATTGAACCCGGATTTTGTTCTCAACCAGGAACGCTATCGGGGCGCGCAGGTTTTGCTGGCGCGGGAAAATTTCGGTTGTGGTTCCAGCCGTGAACACGCGCCCTGGGCATTGGAAGATTATGGCTTCCGGGTGATTATCGCCCCGAGTTTTGCCGATATCTTTTTTAACAACTGTTTCAAAAACGGTCTTCTGCCCATTGTGCTGGAAGAGGGTCTGGTGGACAGTCTGTTCCTCGAGGTGGAAACCACGCCCGGCTATGCGCTTAACGTGGACCTGGATACGCAGATTATTCGCAAGCCGGATGGCAGTGAGATTTCGTTTGATGTGGATGCGTTTCGCAAATACTGTCTGCTCAACGGACTGGATGACATCGGTATGACTTTGCAGCATACGGACGATATTCGGGCATATGAAGCGCGGCGCAAACAGGAAGCACAGTGGTTGTTTCAGTAGCGAGGTACTAGCTACTCATCTTCAATATGTGGTGCACATTATTTTAATATCCGTTGGGTTTGATTCCCCGCTGCTTGCAGCGAAAAACAGTAGGATGGGTAGAGCGAAGCGAAACCCATCGGCGGATTACAACTTAATACCCCG
>JAADGZ010000177.1 GCA_013152045.1 Gammaproteobacteria bacterium | reverse complement strand
TCTGGATTACAACCGGGTAGTGAAAGATCTCAATGGCATGAACGAGTCAGACTTTCTTTCGGCAGTGGAAAAAAGTTTCAGCGTGGAAAAAAGTGAAAATGCTGTTTCACCGGCCACTACGCAGGAGTTTGGTATGTACCTGGGAAGCAACTGGTATCGCCTGACCATCAAGCCAGAGTTGGTGCCGGGGGATGATCCGGTAGGCAAGCTGGATGTCAGCCTGTTACAGAATAATCTGATCAGCCCTTTGCTAGGCATTGATAATCCTAGGGTGGACAAGCGCATCGACTTTGTCGGCGGCATTCGGGGTTTGGCTGAGCTGGAAAAACGGGTTAATTCAGGTGAAATGGCAGTAGCCTTTTCGCTGCATCCTACGGTGCTGAACGATCTGATGGCGGTGGCCGATGCCAATGAAGTGATGCCGCCCAAGTCGACCTGGTTCGAACCTAAGCTGGCGGATGGTCTAGTCTCGCATGTGCTGGACGAGAAAGGCTGCTGATTAAGAGGGCATCACTGTCTGTTGGGCTTCATTTCATTCTGCCCAACCTACAACTTAATACCCCGTCAACTTGCGGCGGGGTATTTATTTAAAAAGCATCCTCGAAACGGTAATTAAGTTTTGCATCCGGATGCTGCAGGAAATGTCCCTGAATAAAGTCAATCCGGCACTGCCAGAGCAGGGCCAGGCTGTTGGCGTCTTCGACGAACGAGGCAATGGCAAGAATATTTTTTTCTGCCGTGGCATTGGTAATAGTCATGACTTTTTCCTGGTTTTCGACACTTTGCGCTAGATTGTGGATGAGATTGTAGTGCAGTTTGATGTAGTCGACCTTAAGGTGTTTAAGTGATTCCATGGTGTTCTTTTCTACACCGAAATTTTGCAGCGCTACACGGCAATGCAGTTGTTTGAGACTGTCGATGAGTATCTTGGCTGGTTTGAGATGGTTGAGCGCGGTATCTTCATCCAGTTCGAAGACCAGGTTTTCAGTGGTCAGTCGTAGTGCCCGAATGCGTTCACTGAGCCAGGGAATGAACTCTGGATCAATCAGTGAGTTTTCGGAAACCTTGATAAAGAAACGTGTCAGCAGTCCTTGTTTTTCCCGTTCAAGCAGTAGTTTGAAAATATTGGCAATTACCCAACGGTCGATATATTTTGTTAGCCCGGCAGCATTGGCTGCGGGCATGAATTTTTTAGGTTTCATTTCCTTGCCATTTTCATCCAGCATTCGTACCAGCACTTCATAATGGGCGCCGGGTTCCCCGTGCAGATTGACAATCGGCTGGAACAGCAGATGGAAATGATTCTGCTTAAGGGCTTCTTTGATGAGAAATGCCCATTGATTGATTTTTTCTTTTTCCGCTAGTTCGGCAATGGCGGGGTTATAAACGAAATATTGATCACCACCGGCTTTCTGAGCTGCGCTACAGCCTTTTTCTACGCGGCTAATGCATTCATGGCTATTACTGATGGTTTCATTGATGCGCATAATACCGATGCTGGCCGTGGTGTTTATCAGCTTGCCATTGATATCAGAAGTATGTTCGTGGATGGCTTTACACAGTATGGAGGCTATTTCTTCGGCCTGTTCGATGTCGATGTTGTATAACAACAAGCTGAATACCGGGCCTTCATAACGCGCTAGAATACAGTTGTAGCCGATCTGGGATTTCAATAAATTGGCAATATCAGCTAGCAGCAGGTCGGCACCAGAGATATCGACCGCCTCACGGATGCTGTCGAATTTATCGATAGAGATAAACATCAAGACACCGTGCGCTTTGCCTTCGACTGAGAGCCTGAGTAATTTATTGATCTGTTCGAGAAAATGGGGGCGGTTGTACAGGTTGGTCAGCAAATCCTGTTTGCTTAGACTATACAGGCGTTTTTCCAGCTCTTCACTGTCAGAGCGATCACGAATGATAATCTGTGAACAGCTTTCGCCTTCCATGCTGGCGCGGGAAAATTCCATAATAATGTTGAAGTAGTCTCCGTTGACCTGTTTGCCTTCAACCTCAATAGTATCTTCGGTATTCTGGCCTCTGGCATATTTGCGCAGAAAATCCTTGAAGGCAGGATGATCATCGATGCTAACCATATCCAGGATAGGCACACCTTCAATTTCTTCAAGCTCAGTATAGCCGAACATTTTTAGATAAGCGTTATTAGCATAGATGTGCATGCCATCATGGATATAGGCAATCGCATCACGGGATTGATCAATAAGATAATGGGTACGTTTTTCTGTTTCCAGCAGCATTTGTTCATTGCGCCGAAATGCACGACGAATTTTCAGATCATTGACTTCACGATTGACGATGTGCTTGAGCCGTTCAGGCTGGTCGCTGGCGACCATGTCCCGTGCACCAGCCTGCAATTCTTCGATGGCGTTGGCCGGGTGGCCGGCTTCGGTAATGACGATGAGCGGAAGGTCACGATCGCTTCGTTGTAGAAATTCAACGGCCTGTTTGGCGCTATATAGGGGCGTTTCTTTTTTCGCCAGAATGATGTCGATGGGATTTTCTTCCAGCGCAGTGTGCAGATCTTCTTCATCCTCGACGCGAATATCACGAATAATTTGCCCTGCATTGCGCAGAATGTTGATAAGAGTTTCAGCTTCTTCTGAGTTATTAAAAAGGGTTAGAATTCGCAGTAGATTTTTTTCATTCACACGTTACAACCTTGGGGAAAGCGGCAGGGACTTTGTATCACTATAAATTATAGTATTTTCAAGTCGGCTGTCATGGATAATTTTAAGGATAGTCATTTACATTGCGGACCAGATTTTGGCAAAGTCCTTATCCAGTTCCCAATGTCCGGAAACATCCTGGGTGTCATCTTCAGCATGTTTGAGATTAATCAGTTTAAACTGAAATTGACTGAATAGGCCGGTGCATTGGGTGACTGAAGTCAGTTGTACCTGCAGCACTTTGCCCAGGATATTGACCATGATTTGGTTGCCGACCCGCCAGGGGGCGGGTGGCGTAAGCAGGCTGGCAGCTTGTCGGATGGCTGGAATTTCAGGTAGCAGCAGGGTACGTTGCCAGGCGGATGTTCTGGCATGCGAACCGCGCGAACGAATACCCACCGCCGCGGCATCTGGATTTAACATTTCTATTCCCAGGCGCAGGGTGCGAGTGCTGGAAAATTTCATCCAGCGAATCACGCCGATGCCCCATTTCCAGATATTGCCATTCTTTCGGCGGATGCCAATCAACTCACCGACCTGGGCTTTGGCACTATTTCCCTTGCGATATTCCAGACAATAACCACCGGCGCTTTCATTAATAATAGTCCAGGTGCCCTGTTGATAGGAAGGCGAGGCCGGGCTGTTTTTATCTTCTGGGGTGGCAAGGTTGATTTCTTCTTCGACCAAGGGTGCAAGGCCAGGTAGTTCGGTTGGATAAACCATGTTCCAGATGTCTGGTTTTTCCTCATTGATGTTTTCTATGATGGTGCTTTCAAACTGGGCTGTGTTGTTGTAAATGTCGGCCTGTTTATTGTTCTTGCGCCGACTGATGTATTTATGAATCGCACTTAGGCCGATACCGACTTCTACTTTTTCCTGTTTGTGGGTACGCGAGAAACTACGTTTGGTTTCCATTCCCCAGGCAACCAGCAAACGGCGCAGCAAGTCATGTGATAGATCTGGGCGGGAGAGTTCAATGCTGCTGATGGTTGTGTTGCCGAGATCTTCGGTTTCCTGAATTTCACCGCGAATGAGTTCAGCCAGGCTTTCCGTATTGAGTATTCGGCACTGTTGTGGGTCGCAGTCCTCTGGCATGGTCATAGCAAGTGAACGGGGCGGGGCGTCCCGATTCAGCATGACTGCAAAATAACCGCGTTGCCGATCACGATAGTGATCAATATTGGCGAGTTGGCAATGTTGGGTCCAGCGTTCAAGGGTGAAGTAAATTTTGCTGACTTCACCCTGACGCAGTTTATAGGGAGAAGTGAGTGCGAGTAGCAGTGTTCGGCTGTATTCCGCATTGATGCTGGCGCGTTCGACATAGATGCGTTGATAGTCAGCTACTGGCTGATTTTCAACTTTTCGAGTCTCAGCAATACTGTAAAGTTTGTGCAGGTCCAGCCAGACTTTAGGCGCACAGGGGGCATAAATTTGATAGGAGGTCAGCAGGGTGCGGCCATAGTAGGTGATGGCGCGATGTAAAAGTGTGGCCAGCAGTTTTTTATCGGTAAATATAAATGTGCTGGTCAGCAAGTCGCTAATGGCAATCTTGTAGCCCGTGGCCATGGTGAGCTGGATTTCACGGGTAGCGGCGGCAATTTTCTGATTTTTCACGGGCAGCGGGTAACTGGCACCGATGAAATGTTTTTTCAGTGATTCAGTCACATACTGAATGGGTTCGCGCATGGATTCAAGAAAGCGCAGACGATCCTGATAGGAGTAAATGGTCTGGTTTACATTTAACAGGGCATCGTAGAGCAAACGCGCAGTTTCACCCAGATTAGCGCGGGGAAGATCGCCCAGCCATTGCTCGACCTTTTTCGGTCGAATATTGAAAGATGTTTTACCCGCTTTACTGCGTTCGGGAATATCTATGTCAAGTGGCTTGGCCACATATCTTCTCCAGACATTTCAGATAGCATATTTCACAACTAAGACGCCATCTAAAAAAGTTTAACTATTTGAAATTATGGCATATTCCTTTATATCCTGCATGTAATCAATCGGTTGAATATCAGTCAATCAGTGATAATATGAGCGCATTTCGAGCAAAAAGCGTGTTTTTACTGAATTCTTTGGGATGCTCACTGATGACACTGAAAATATCCTATGTCTAGCCAGATTTCTTAAAGTGGCGTTTTTGCGCCTGCTCCGCGTTGTTCTCTGACTAGTTTGGGGAGAAGGTAACCCGGTAATCGCTGGCGTAGTACCTCATATAGGGCGATGGCCTTGGCATCCTCTACCTCAAAGTGTTGAGCGCCTTTAACTCGGTCTAACTGGTGCAAATAATAGGCCAACACTCCGGCTGAAAATAGTCGTTCACTTAGGTGGACAAGGGTATCCACGTTATCGTTAACCCCTTTCAGTAGGACGGACTGGTTGAGCAGGGTAAGGCCACATTTTCGCATGTCTGAGAGCGTCTCAAGCACCCGTTCATCAAGCTCATTGGGGTGATTGCAATGAATGACGATAACTGTTTGTAATTTAATGGTTTGCAGCAACTTGAGCAGACCCTCATCGATGCGTCCGGGGAGTGCAACGGGGGTGCGAGTGTGAATACGCAGGCGTTTGATGTGGCTAATAGTCTGAATTTTCTGAAACAAGCTGGCAAGACGCCCATTGCTGAGGCTCAGCGGATCACCGCCGCTGAGTATGATTTCATGGATACTGCTGTCTGCGCGAATGTAATCGAGTATGGCGGGTAGTTGTGTCAAAAAGTTGTCATCCGCATAGGGGTAATGCCGACGAAAACAGTAGCGGCAATGGATGGCACAGGCTCCGGTAGTCATTAATAGTACCCGTCCCTGATATTTATGTAACAGGCCTGGCACTACCCGTGCCTCCTGATCACCAACGGGATCGGTACTGAAATCGTCTGGGCTTTTTAATTCTTCCGCTGTGGGGAGTATCTGGCGGAGCAGGGGATCATCCAGATCGCCTGTTTTTATGCGCGCCAGCCAGGCATCGGGGACGCGCATGCTGAAATGGGTGCTGGCGGCCTGGGCCGGTGCCAGTAGATATGCAGGCAAGGCTAGTTGCTGGAGCAGTTCATCTGCGTTGCGAAGAGTCCCCGTAAGTTGTTTTTGCCTGTTTTTATCTCTTTTTTGGGGTTTTTCCTCCATTGTTTCCTGGATTTGGGAGGAGGGGATCTGCAAAAGTTGGGCGGTTTTCGGTATCATAGCTTCTTTTCGTAGTAGCTCGGATATTTCATAAATTTGTGCGTTAATCGGGTGAATTCATGAAATATTCGGGATTTGTGCGTTTGCACAGCATAACAGCATAATCGAGGCTTACATGGCAACATACAGTACCAACGAATTTCGCAGTGGTTTGAAGCTGATGCTTGATGGCGATCCCTGCAGCATTATTGAAAATGAGTTCGTCAAGCCGGGCAAGGGGCAGGCTTTTAACCGGGTCAAAATCCGCAACCTCAAGACTGGGCGGGTACTGGAAAAAACATTCAAGTCTGGAGAATCGGTTGAAGCTGCGGATGTTATTGATACTGATATGCAATACCTCTATAACGATGGTGACGCTTGGTATTTTATGGATCCTGATACCTTTGAGCAGGTAGGCGCGGACGAAAATGCCGTGACGGATGCTATCAAGTGGTTGAAGGAACAGGATATTTGTTCCGTTACCCTGTGGAATGGTAATCCCATTGCAGTGACGCCAGCCAACCATGTGATTCTAAAAATTAGTGAAACCGATCCTGGTTTGCGGGGCGACACTTCCGGTGGTGGTGGCAAACCGGCAACCTGTGAAACCGGCGCTGTAGTGCGGGTGCCGTTGTTCATCGAGGAGGGGGAAATGATCAAGGTCGATACTCGTACTGGTGAATATGTCGGTCGGGCCAAGGACTGAAGCGGGCTTGATCGACGCTGGCTTATGCCATCTTATGTCTGATTGGCAGCCATCAGCATCTCTCGATATTCTTCGTTTACGAGCCCGCCTGCTGGCGCAGACGCGGGCCTTTTTTCATGCCCGTGATGTATGGGAAGTGGAAACACCGCTGCTGTCCCAGGCGGCTACACCCGATCCCCATATCGGTAGTTTTACTGTTTCTAGCTCAACGCGCTATCTGCACTCCTCGCCTGAATTTCCCATGAAACGCCTATTGGCAGCTGGTAGCGGTTCGATTTATCAGATCTGCAAGGTGTTCCGCGAAGCCGAGGCCGGGAGACGGCATAATCCGGAGTTTACCCTGCTGGAATGGTATCGCATCGGTTTTGATTTGCGTGCTTTGATGGGCGAGGTGGATGTCTTGGTGCGGGAACTTCTGGGTGATGAAGAGGATAGTGAGTGCTTAGCTCTCAAAGACACGCAGTACTTCAGTTATGCGCAGGCCATGCAGCGATTTGCGGGGCTTGAACCGCTGAATGCAGATATAACGGTTTTGCAGAACTGTGCGCAGCATCACGGGCTGGATGTTCCTGCGTTGGGCGATGAGCGTGATGCCTGGCTGGATTTACTGATGAGCCATGTGGTAGAGCCAGCGCTGCCGCGTGATTGTCCTGTGTTTATTTATGACTATCCGGCTTCTCAGGCTGCGTTAGCGCAGATTCGGGGGCAAGTGGCCGAACGTTTTGAGCTTTATCTCAATGGCATGGAGTTGGCTAACGGTTTTCATGAACTGGCTAATGCGACTGAACAGCGTCAGCGTTTTGAAGCAGAAAATCAGCGTCGGCTACAGATGGGCCAGCCGGTTATGCCACTCGATACACATTTCCTCACTGCCCTGGAGCAGGGGTTACCCGATTGCAGTGGTGTCGCACTGGGTTTTGATCGCC
>JAADGZ010000113.1 GCA_013152045.1 Gammaproteobacteria bacterium | reverse complement strand
GGCCGGATTATAGTCACCGGTATGGGCAAGTCGGGCCATATCGGTGGCAAAATCGCCGCCACCCTGGCCAGCACCGGCTCACCGGCTTTTTTCGTCCATCCCGGCGAAGCCAGCCATGGCGATCTGGGCATGATCACCGCACAGGATGTGGTGCTAACACTGTCCAACTCCGGCGGCACTGAGGAAATCCTCACCATTGTGCCCCTGATCAAGCGGCTTGGTGCCCCCCTGATTGCTTTGACCGGCAATCCTGCCTCCCGGCTGGCATCGGAGGCCGATGTGCATCTGGACGTCAGCGTCGAACGCGAGGCCTGTCCGCTGGGACTGGCGCCGACCTCCAGCACCACCGCGACCCTGGTTATGGGCGATGCGCTGGCCATTTCCCTGCTCGAATCCCGTGGTTTTACCAGCGATGACTTCGCCCTCTCACACCCTGGCGGACGTCTCGGCAAACGCCTGCTACTGCATGTGGCGGATCTCATGCATAGTGGTGATAATCTGCCAAAAGTTAATCAACAGGCTCCTCTTGCCGATGCACTGGTAGAAATGTCACACAAAGGCCTGGGCATGACCACCGTGGTGGATGACGAGGATCGGCTGCTGGGTATTTTTACTGACGGCGATCTGCGCCGACTGCTGGATCACGGAAAAATCGATATTCAGACCAAAAAAATCAGCGATGCCATGACCCATAGTTTTACCACTATTGGCAAAGATCGACTGGCCGCCGAAGCGCTGCAATTTATGGACAGCAAACGCATCAACGCCCTGCCAGTGGTAGACAACGGCGGGCGACTGATTGGCGCAATCAACATGCATGATCTGTTGAGAGCCGGAGTGGTATAACAGCCGATACAAGAGAAAAGATACAGGGGTGTATCTTGTACCTTGTATCTTTTCTCTCACAGGATATTTATGAAAGACATTCTCGAAAAAGCAAAACAGATCAAACTGGTGGTCTTCGATGTCGATGGCGTGCTCACTGATGGCAGTCTGTTTGTCGGTGATGACGGGCAGGAATACAAGGCTTTCAACGCCCGAGATGGACTGGGCATGAAAATGCTGCAACGTTCGGGAGTGGAAATCGGCATTATCACCGCTCGCAGCTCGCATGTAGTTGAACACCGGATGCTCAATCTAGGCATCAAATACGTCTATCAGGGCAAGCTGGAAAAGTTGCCAGCCTTTGAGGATTTGGTAAAAAAACTGGGACTGGATTTTGAGCAAACCGCCTATGTGGGTGACGATGTGGTTGATCTACCCATACTCACACGCACCGGACTGGCCATTGCCGTACAGGATGCCCACCCCATTGCCAAACAACATGCCCACTGGCAGACTCCGCACAATGGCGGTCACGGCGCAGCGCGTGATGTCTGTGACCTGATCATGGAAGCACAGAACACGCTGGATACCCAGGTTCAGTTTTTTCTGCCATGAGCCGTCTGCATTATTTCCTTAGTTTACTGTTTGTCGTCATGCTCAGCGCCTTCGCCAACTGGTTGCTCGATGCTATCGAACATAAAACGATTGAGGAAACAACCGCTCTACGACATGAGCCTGATTATTTTATCGAGGGTCTCAAGGCCAAGGTATTCAATGCCGATGGTAGTCTGCACTATCGCCTGGCAAGTCGGCGACTGAATCACTACCCGGATGATAACACCCTGCAACTAACCGCACCGGTACTCAGAATGTTCACTAAAAAACAGCCCCCCTGGATCATGGTGGCTGAGCAAGGAGTAGTCTATGATGACGGCCGGCGCATTCATCTCAATGGCGCTGTGGACATCCGCCAACCCGGTGACGCCCGCACCAGAATGCAATTACTGACACGGGATTTACGTATCGACACCCAACGTGACTATGCCGAAACTGCTGCCGCCGTTAAACTGACCCGCGGCTATCATCAAACTACGGCCGTAGGTATGCGCGCCGACCTGCGTCTGGGACGACTGGAATTTCTGGCTGATACAAGAGGAATATATGACGTATCCAGGCCTTAAACCCCTCTTGCTACTATCACTATTAGTGCTGATCTTGACGCATGTATCAGCGGTATACGCCCTCAGCGGCGATCGGCAACAACCCATTCATATCGATGCCGACCGTATGGTTGCAGAAAAATCCAAAGGTTTCAGCCATTATATTGGCAACGTGCATATTACCCAGGGCAGTCTGAAAATAGATGCTGACGAGGTGTACATCTATTTGGTCGATGGCCTGCTAAACAAACTAATCATCATTGGCAGCCCGGCAAAACTGCAGCAAATCCCTGACAACAGTGCCGAAGTAGTCTACTCACAGGCTCTGCGCATGGAATATTTTGCCAGCACCGATCAGCTATTTCTAATGAAAGAGGCCGAAGTCTGGCAGGGCGGCAGCCGGTTTTCCGGTGAACATATCGAATATGACACACGCAACAGCCGCATCTCCGCCAATTCAGAGGGCAAGAAATCCGGTCGCGTTCGTGCCGTGATCGTGCCCAAAAATACCGCTACCAACAATGCGGCAACGAAACAATCTACCGCCTTGCCATCGGCGCTCTGGCCACCGATACCTCCCCGGCAACCGGCTGCCTCAGTACAACTTACCCATTTCTGGCAATCAGCGCCTCTCTGGCAACCTACTCCACCCTGGCAGTCTGAGCTACCGGAACAACCAGCCGCCGCTGACGAAACACCATGAACGACTCTAATCCTTCCCGAAGTGAACTCAGTGCCCGCCATCTGGCCAAATCTTACAAAGGTCGTGATGTGGTGCAGGATGTGTCTCTTAATATAAAAAGTGGCGAAGTCGTCGGCCTGCTAGGACCGAATGGTGCCGGGAAAACCACCTCATTCTATATGATCGTAGGACTGGTGAGTGCAGACAAGGGCAGCATTTATCTGGACGATAAAGATATTACCCCCCTGCCGCTGCATCTGCGCGCGCGTAACGGTATTGGCTATCTGCCGCAGGAAGCCTCTATTTTTCGCAAACTGTCGGTAGCCGATAACATCATGGCCATTCTCCAGACCCGTTCCGAACTGAGCCGTTTTCAACAAGAGCAAAAACTGGAAGAACTGCTGGAAGAACTTCATATTACCCACATCCGCCACAATATTGGTGTCAGCCTTTCCGGCGGCGAGCGCCGACGGGTAGAAATCGCCCGGGCACTGGCGACCGAACCCCGATTTATTTTGCTCGATGAACCTTTCGCTGGCGTGGATCCGATCTCGGTACTGGATATTCAGGGCATTATCAAACACCTGAGCGAACGTGACATCGGTGTGCTGATTACCGATCACAACGTACGCGAAACACTGGGCATTTGTGAGCGCGCCTACATCATGAATTCTGGTCAAATGATTGCTGCCGGTGATCCTGACTCCCTGCTAGCTGACAGCCAGGTCAGAAAAGTCTATCTGGGTGAACATTTCCGCCTATAAAACCAACTTTATTATTTTTAAATCAAACTATGTCTCTCGTTCCCACGCTCTGCGTGGGAATGCATAATGCGGCATTGTCAGGCTAACAAAATGCGTTTGTCCCAGGCTAATGAGCTTGTGGCAGGATCGATCCATTGACTAAGCTTCGGTATGCGTTCCCACGCAGAGCGTGGGAACGAGAAAAATGACCTCCTCCGCACGACGAAACGGCAGAGCCTTTTTGAGTCTCACCGCCAGAGGCGGTGGTTTACCTAAATTAAATTAGAGTGACGTAAAGTCAATAAAGAAACGGCCGATATCCCAGTGAATCTATTGGTTATCCCCTGTCTCATAATCCGGATTTTTATTCACACCCTAAGAGACTTTAGGGCATTTTTAGAAAAATAATTCCTGCAAAAAAAATGTTAATACATTTTCCGCTTTGTCAATTTAATTGTTATGAAAAAAGTATGCCAAATTTCCTGCACTACAAATTGAAATAAGCTAAAATTAATATAGTTGGTAACCATTTCCTACCAGCTGAGATCCCCAAATATAAAATATGAAACAAGCTTTACAACTCCGACTCGGTCAACACCTGACCATGACTCCTCAGTTGCAGCAAGCAATTCGTTTGCTACAGCTATCCACATTGGAGCTGCATACTGAAATCCAGGATGCGCTGGACTCCAATTTAATGCTGGAACTGGATGATGATCACAACAACCCATCCACGAATAAGAATGATTCTGAAAATACCGCAGAAACTGAGATAACGGCCAGTAAACAAGAGACAGAAGCGGCTGAAATCAAAGGCCCGACTGAAGATTCTACTATCCCCGACGAATTGCCGACCGATTCCAGCTGGGACGATATCTACGACTCGATTACCCCACCATCCTCAGCCAGCAGCGCAGTCGAACACGACTTCGAGGTCTCTGGTAGTAGCGGGGAATCCCTGCAGGATCATTTGCACTGGCAAATGGAACTGACTCCATTTTCAGAAACTGATCAAGCGATAGCCGAGGTGCTCATTGATTCTATCAATGATGATGGCTATCTCGGCACCTCAATCGAGGAAATTCATCAGGCACTGGTTAATGATCTTGAGGAAATCGAGCTCGATGAAGTTGAGGCGGTGCTACATCGGATCCAGAACTTCGATCCTGCCGGGGTTGCTGCACGGGACTTGCGCGAAAGTCTGAGCCTGCAACTAAACCAGTTTCCACTTGAATCTGAATGGCTGCAGCCGGCCATCCAGCTGGTTAACGAGCACTTCGAGCTGCTGGCCAACCGTGACTATGCCCAGCTGACACGGCGCATGAAAATCAGCGAAGAATCATTGAAAGAAATTATTCGCCTGATTCAGTCACTCAACCCCCGTCCCGGCGGTCAGATCACCGACAGCCAGCCGGAATACATTATTCCGGATGTGATTGTTACCAAGGTCAAGGGCCGCTGGCAGGTAGAGCTGAATTCCGATGCAGCTCCCCGACTACGGGTCAATCCGCATTACGCCAGCCTGATCAAAAAAGTCAATGACAGCAAAGACAACACCTGTCTGAAGAACCACCTGCAGGAAGCCCGCTGGTTTATCAAAAGCCTGATTAGCCGCAATGAAACGCTGCTCAAAGTTTCCCGTTGCATCGTCGAGCGTCAGGCTGATTTCCTCGAACACGGTGAAGAGGCGATGAAGGCCCTGGTATTGCACGACATTGCCGAAAAGGTCGATATGCACGAATCCACGATTTCCCGCGTTACCACGCGAAAATACATGCATACCCCGCGTGGCATCTTCGAACTCAAATATTTCTTTTCCAGTCATGTTTCCACTGCCAGTGGCGGCGAGTGTTCCGCCACGGCAATTCGCGCCCTGATTAAAAAGTTAGTTGCCGCCGAACTGCCCAATAAACCATTAAGTGACAGTAAAATCGCCAACATACTTTCTGATCAGGGAATCATGGTCGCACGTCGTACCGTTGCAAAATATCGGGAGACACTGGCCATACCACCCTCAAATGAACGTAAACGCCTCGCATAAATATCTAGGAGGAACACTCTATGCAACTGAATATAACAGGACATCATCTCGAAGTTACTGATTCACTCCATGACTATGTGGTCAGCAAACTCGAACGGATTGAGCGGCATTTTGATCATGTGACCAACGTCCACGTTATATTAAGCCTCGAAAAACTCAGGCAAAAGGCCGAAGCAACTATCCATGTCAGTGGAGGTAATCTGTTTGCCGAAGCCGAACACGAAGATATGTATGCTGCCATCGATTCCATGATTGACAAACTGGATCGACAAATCAAAAAGCACAAGGAAAAAGTAACTAATCATCATCGCGGTAACGGCAGCCCGAAACGCCAGGCCACGGTGGAAGAAGATTAACTAACGTTCAATGCCCCGGTATTCATTTTGAATAACCGGGGCATTTGAAATAATATATATCACTGCTGTTCCGTTAACTCCCTCTCCCCAATGGGGAGAGGGTTGGGGAGAGGGGATGGCTCCGATATTGGAATGTTGTTATTTCAGGTCTTCAATGACTTCGATTAACAGAATATTCTTAGAATCAGAAACTTAGCAGATATTATTATAATATTAACGGGACAGCAGTGAATATATATATCATCCAAATTAATGAGAACCAGGCATGCAACTCAGTGACCTGTTAAGCGAAGATCGGATTGCCTGCGAAATAGGCGCGCACAGTAAAAAGCGGGCGCTTGAAGCACTCAGCCAACTACTGGCGCAGGATCAAGTATATGTCACCAGTGGTGATATTTTTGATAGTCTGCTATCTCGTGAACGTCTAGGCAGCACGGGTGTTGGTTATGGCGTAGCCATTCCTCATGGTCGAGTGAAAAATACTCGCCAGGCTAGCGGTGCCTTTATCCGGCTAGCCGAGGGCATCGACTTCGATGCTATCGACAGGGAGCCAGTTGATTTAATATTTGCTCTGCTGGTACCCGAGGAATCAACAGATGAACATCTCGCCATTCTTTCCGAACTGGCCAGCCTGTTCAATGAACAAAGTTTCAGAGACAGTCTTCGCCAAGCCAGCGACAAACATGAAATATATTCGCTTATCCGGGAACGACAACAACCCCAAACCTAATCATGACCACGAATCTCACGGTACAGGACGTCTTTGATAGCCACCAAAAACCGTTGGAACTGCTCTGGTTATCTGAGACAATTCAAACTGATCGCCTGATTCTGGAACCTCAGTCTGGCCCCCAGCCCAACTTGGTGGGTTACCTGAATCTGATACGCCCCAACCGCATCCAGGTGCTGGGCGCAACTGAAACACAGTATTTGTCCGGACTGGAAGCTGATATTTATGAGGATGCCCTGCGTCAGTTATTTGATGCCCGGCCAGCCATGATTATTTTTGCCTGCTCCACCACACCGTCGGCTGCACTTCGTCAATGCGCCAATGACACAGGCACACCACTACTCGGCTCCCCCTGTACTGCCCGCCGGGTTATCGAGGTGATGGATTTTCATATCAACAGCATTCTCTCCAAAAAACAGATCATCCACGGCGTATTTATGGAAGTACTGGGGCTGGGCGTGCTACTTACCGGTCCCAGTGGGGCGGGAAAAAGTGAGCTGGCGCTGGAATTATTAACCCGAGGTCACCGTCTTATTGCTGATGACGCACCGGAATTCTTCCAGACCACGCCAGATAGGATACATGGCCGTTGCCCAGATCTTCTGGCAGATTTTATTGAGGTTCGTGGCCTGGGAATACTTAACGTGCGTGCCATGTTCGGTGATAATGCAGTTCTCAATGATAAACGCCTGAGCCTGATCATCAAACTGGAAAATTTTGGCTCACAGAACAACACTCCACTGGAACGACTGGACTGTGCCCAGCGATACCTCAAGGTGCTGGATATGGATATTCCTGAAGTCGTTCTGGCCCTGGGGCCGGGGCGGGATCTAAGCATCATCATTGAAACCGCAGTACGCAACCACGCCCTACACTTGCGCGGTTATAATTCTGCTCAGGATTTCATTAACCGTCAACGAAAACTGATTAAGAATAACGCATCATGAAACTGA
>JAADGZ010000043.1 GCA_013152045.1 Gammaproteobacteria bacterium | reverse complement strand
CGGGAAAATAACGATAGTCCATCGCTTCTTCCTTGGAACGCATGGGCCGGGTTTCGCCTTTGTCCGGATCATAGAGCCGGGTTTCCTGCCTCACGACCCCACCGCTTTCGATCAATTCGATCTGGCGTTCGACTTCAAATTCGATCGCCCGCTCTACATAGCGGAAGGAGTTGATGTTTTTCAGCTCGGTGCGGGTGCCTAATTCATCCTGTCCTTTGGGACGCACCGAAACATTGGCATCACAACGAAATGATCCTTCCTGCATATTGCCGTCGCTGATTTGCAGGTAACGCACCAACGAATGCATTTTTTTCATATAGGCCACGGCTTCCTTTGCCGAGCGCATATCCGGCTCGGAGACGATTTCCAGCAAGGGGGTACCGGCGCGATTGAGATCGATACCAGTCATGCCGTGGAAATCTTCATGCAGGGACTTGCCCGCGTCTTCTTCCAGATGTGCGCGGGTCACGCCGATGACTTTTGTCTCGCCGTCGTCCAACTCGATGTTCAGGGTTCCTTTACCTACGATCGGCAATTCAAACTGGCTGATTTGATAACCCTTGGGCAGATCCGGATAGAAATAATTCTTGCGTGCAAACACCGAGCGCGGTGCAATCTCGGCATTAATCGCCAGACCGAATTTGATCGCCATGGTTACCGCTTGCCGGTTCAATACCGGCAACACGCCCGGCAAGCCCAGATCCACCGTACAGGCCTGGGTGTTCGGCTCCGCCCCGTAGGCGGTGGACGCCGCAGAAAATATTTTACTCTTGGTGGCAAGCTGGGTGTGAATCTCCAGCCCGATAACAGTTTCCCATTCCATAAAATCAGAACCTCAAAAAACGAGGTACAAGATACAAGATACAAGATAAAGGAACAGGCAACACGACCGCACCTTGTATCTTGTATCTTTTCTCTTGTATCTCTAGTTAGCCATCTCTAATTAGAAAATTTACTTAAATGCATCAGGTGTTTTTGTGTGGAAATCTGTCACTTGTTGAAACTTGTGCGCGACATTCAGCAGCTTCGCTTCTGCAAAATAATTGCCGATGATCTGCAAGCCGGCAGGCATGTTATTGGCAAAACCGGCGGGGATGGACATGCCCGGCAACCCGGCGAGGTTGACGGCAATGGTGTAGATGTCAGAGAGATACATGGTGATAGGATCATCGGCCTTTTCACCAATCTTAAACGCGGGTGTAGGTGAAGTCGGCCCCATGATCACATCGACCTTTTCGAAGGCCTGTTTAAAATCACCGCTGATTAAACGACGTACTTTCTGCGCTTTCAGATAATAGGCATCGTAATAGCCGGAAGACAGGACGTAGGCGCCGATCATGATCCGGCGTTTAACCTCGGCACCAAAGGCTTCGCCGCGAGAACGCTTGTACAAGTCTTCCAGATCTTTCGGGTTTTCGCAGCGATAGCCGAAGCGCACACCGTCGAAACGTGACAGATTGGAGGAACATTCCGCCGGCGCGACAACATAATAGGCCGGTACGGCAAGATGGGTATTGGGCAGGCTGATGTCGATAATCTCGGCGCCCATTTTTTTATATTCGTCCATCGCGCCATGCACAGCATCGCCAATGCCGCTGTCCAGCCCTTCGCCAAAATATTCTTTGGGAAGCCCGATTTTCAGTCCCTTGAGATCACGGTCCAGCTCGGCACAGTAATCCGGCACCGGGGTATCGATGCTGGTGGAATCACGTTCATCGAACCCGGCCATCGCGCCCAGGAGCATGGCCGCATCTTCGGCGGTACGGGTCAGCGGCCCGCCCTGATCCAGACTTGAGGCAAAGGCGATCATGCCGTAACGCGAAACCCGCCCATAAGTCGGTTTGAGTCCGGTGATCCCGCACAGGGCGGCGGGCTGGCGAATCGAACCACCGGTGTCGGTGCCGGTGGCACAGGGGATCAGGCGCGCGGCCACCGCCGCCGCCGAACCGCCGGAGGAACCACCCGGCACCGTATCGGTATTCCAGGGGTTTTTCACCGCGCCGTAAAAACTGGTTTCGTTCGATGAACCCATAGCGAACTCATCCATATTGGTTTTGCCCAGCATAACCGTACCCGCCACATTCAACTTTTCCACGCTGGTGGCGTTATAGGGGGCGATAAAATTATCCAGCATTTTTGAGCCGCAACTGGTCTTCACACCATCAGTACAGAAAATATCTTTCTGCGCCAGCGGAATGCCGATCAGGGGGCCGTTTTCACCCTTGGCAAGACGCTGATCGGCCTGTTTGGCCTGGCTCAGCGCCCGCTCGGCGCTGACGGTGATAAAGCTGTTGAGTGCGCCATCCAGGCTTTCGATACGAGCAAGAAAATGACGCGTGAGTTCTTCACTGGAAAAATCCCCCTGCTGCAGGCTGCGGGATAATTCAGCGATGGTTTTGTTATGCATGTACTTCAATCCTTCGGAATAGTGATCCGATAAGCCATGAAGATGGGTTTCGCTTCACTCTACCCATCCTACTGTTTTTTGTTGCAAGCAACGGAGAATCACAGCCTAAAAAGAGGCTGAAAAATCACTCGATGACCTTTGGCACCAGATACAGGCCGTCTTCCACCTGCGGGGCAATTTTCTGAAAGTGCTCGCGCTGATTGCTTTCCTTGACTTCGTCCTCACGCAAACGCTGTACCGCATCGGTGGGATGAGCCATAGGCTCGACATTATCAGTATCCACAGAATTCATCTGTTCAACCAAATCCAGTATACTGGATAAATTCTGAGCATAAGCGGATACATCGGCGTCATTAATGTCTAATCGCGCCAGATGTGCTATTTTCTCTACGTCTTGCTTGTCCAGTGACATGTTTGCCTCAATATTATGTGAACCTGATCGCATTTGGGCAGTATTTGCCGCAAAGCAAACATTAAATCTTCGAATATTTAGCTTATCCAAAGATGATTGCTTGCCCAACAGCCCCCTATTTTATTAAAGTATCCACTTTAATGACATTAAAGATTATAAAAAATTATGTTTGATAGCCTGCGTGGTCTTTTTTCCAATGATGTATCCATTGATTTGGGTACTGCTAATACTCTCATTTATGTTCGTGGCAAGGGTATCGTACTCAACGAACCCTCGGTAGTCGCCATTCGCCAGGAACGCGGGCCCGGCGGCCCCAAAAGTATTTCTGCCGTGGGCATGGAGGCCAAGCGTATGCTCGGTCGCACGCCCGGCAATATCGTCGCCATCCGGCCGATGAAAGACGGCGTAATTGCCGATTTTACCGTAACCGAAAAAATGCTTCAGCATTTCATTCGCAAAGTCCACGAAGCACGATTTTTCCGTCCTTCTCCGCGGGTACTGATCTGCGTTCCCTGCGGTTCGACGCAAGTTGAGCGGCGCGCCATTCGTGAATCGGCCGCCGGTGCCGGTGCCCGCGATGTGTATCTAATAGAAGAACCGATGGCCGCCGCCATCGGCGCGGGCATGCCTATTTCCGAGGCCTCCGGTTCGATGGTGCTAGACATCGGCGGCGGCACCACCGAAGTCGCCATCATTTCCCTCTCCGGCATCGTTTATTCCGCTTCGGTGCGCATCGGCGGCGATCGTTTCGATGAGGCGATTATCAACTATGTGCGCCGTAATTATGGCAGCCTGATCGGTGAATCCTCGGCTGAACGCATCAAGCATGAAATCGGCACCGCCTTCCCCGGCAACGAAGTGCGTGAGCTGGAAGTCCGTGCCCGTAATCTGGCTGAGGGTATCCCCCGCAGCTTTACCCTCAACAGTAACGAAATTCTTGAAGCCCTGCAGGAACCGCTGTCCGGCATTGTCTCTGCGGTCAAGACCGCACTGGAACAAACGCCGCCGGAACTGGCCTCGGATATTGCCGAACGCGGCATGGTACTTACCGGCGGCGGCGCTCTGCTGCACGATCTGGATCGCCTGCTGATGGAGGAAACCGGCTTGCCGGTACTGATCGCCGAGGATCCTCTCACCTGTGTTGCCCGTGGTGGCGGGCGGGCGCTGGAGATGATCGACGAGCACGGCGGCGATCTCTTCAGCGTTGAATAAGCCGGACGGCTGATTTTGTTCCGGCCATAAACTATAAGGCATCGCCGGAAATCCGCCTGCCATGAAAGGCGGATTTTCAGAGCGCCCCCCGGGAGCCTGCTTAATCGGAGAGAAGCCCCGTTAAACTGTTATTCATCCAAGGCCCGTCAAGCGGAATGCGTCTGTTCCTGCTGGTCGTCCTGTCCATTACATTGATGACGTTGGACTACCGCACCGACACGGTGCGCAGCATTCGCGCCGGGCTTTCCGTCATCGTCTATCCGGTGCAGTACCTTGTTGATTTGCCCAGCAACTTCATCAACTGGACCACAGACACGTTTGTCACCCGCCACAGCCTGCAGGAAGAAAATAGCAGTCTGCGCACCCAAAACCAGATTCTCAAAGCACAGTTACAAAAGTTCACCTTTATCGAAGCTGAAAACATACATTTACGCGAACTATTGCAATCTTCTCGGCGCGTTGGTGAACGTATGCTGATTGCCGAACTACTCTCGGTGGATCTCGATCCCTTCCGTCGTCAGGTGGTCATCAATAAGGGTAGCCTGAATGATGATCTCTATGTCAGCCAGCCTCTGCTCGATGCTAATGGTGTGATGGGCAAGATCGTTCATATTTATCCGCTCACCAGTACCGCCATCCTAATCACCGATCCGGATCACAGTCTGCCGGTGCAGGTGGCGCGCAACGGTCTGCGCACCATTGCCGTTGGTACCGGCAGTGACAACCGGCTGAAACTTCTGTACCTGCCCAATAATGCCGATATCCAGGTTGGTGACAAATTAATAACCTCCGGCCTGGGCTGTGTGTTTCCAGCCGGCTATCCCGTCGCTACGGTGACCACGGTAAACACCAACCCCAGCCTGCCCTTTGCCCTGGTGCTAGCCAAACCCGCAGCCAAACTGGATCGCAGCCGTGAAGTCCTGCTAGTCTGGCCCTCGCATACGTCAAAGATAAAAAAAATGCAGGCACCCTGCTCCCGTACCCAGGAGAAAGCACCATGAGCATTCATGAGCGCCGACGGGGCAGCTGGATTATCACCTTCAGTTTTATCTTCGCCATGCTGCTAAGCATTCTGCCCCTGCCACCCAACCTGCATGCTTTTATGCCCAGTTGGCTGTTGCTGACGACTATTTACTGGAGCATGGCCCTACCACACCGCATCGGCATCGGCGTTGCCTGGGGCCTGGGTCTGCTGCTCGATGTACTGCGCGATACCTTGCTGGGACAACATGCTCTGGTGATGGCGCTGGTGATCTTTCTAACCCTCCACCTGCATCAGCGCATCCGTGTCGCACCGCTCTGGCAGCAGGCTATTACCATTTATGTTCTATGCTTAATCTATATGTTGGTTATTTTCTGGATTAAGGGTTTGCAGGGTGTGGCACCGGATTTCTGGATGGCGCTTATCTCGCCGCTGGTCAGCGCCCTGATCTGGCCAGCAGTGTTTGTTTTCATGCGCAACCTGCGACGTCACTACCAAGTTAATTAATTCTTCTGTCTCTGATAATGTTTAGCAAAACATACTGCCTGCACTAAGTTATGGCTCATCACAAGCAACTCGCTCTGAAAGATCATGTACGCGAAACGCAGATTTTCAATCAGCGGCTTATTATTGCCGCCATATTGATAGCCAGCATGACCCTCCTTCTGCTTACACGCATGGTCTATCTGCAAATTATTAATCTCAACCATTTTAGCCTGCTCTCGGAAAACAACCGGGTCAGCATTCTGCCCATTCCCCCTACCCGTGGATTAATCTATGACCGCAACGGCGTCCTGCTGGCCCAAAATCTTCCCAGTTTTACTCTTGAGCTGGTTACTGAACATATGCAGGATGTGAATGAAACTCTGCGTCAGATTGGCAAACTCATCACCCTCAGCAAAGAAGATATCAAGCGTTTTAACAAAAATCGCCGTCACAAACGCCGCTTTGAAGGCATTCCCCTGCGTTTCCGCCTCAATGATGGTGAAGTCGCTCGCATCGCCGTTAACCAGTACCGGATGCCGGGCGTCAACATCCGCGCCACCCTGACCCGTCATTATCCACTCGGTGCACTGGGCTCACATGCGATTGGCTATGTTGGACGCATCAACGTCGAAGAACTGCGCACGCTAGATGAATCCAACTACAGCGGCACCAGCCATATCGGCAAAACCGGCATCGAACGTGCCTATGAAGATCAGCTGCACGGTCATGTGGGTATGCAAAAAGTTGAAACCAACGCCCAGGGCAAGATCCTGCGCGTACTGGAACGCACCTTACCGACTCCAGGCAAAAATTTGTATCTGAATCTGGATGTAAAACTACAGGCTATTGCCGAAAACGGCTTCGGCGATCACACCGGTGCCCTGGTGGCAATCGATCCGCGTGACGGGGCAGTGCTAGCACTGGCCAGTGTTCCCACCTTCGATCCCAATCTGTTCGTTAATGGTATCAGTAACCGGCAATACAGCCAGCTGCGCGACTCCACCGATCGGCCTCTCTTTAACCGCGCGCTACGCGGCCAGTATCCACCCGGCTCCACGATCAAACCTTTCATCGGCCTGGCTGGGCTAGAATTACATGAAATCACGCCGACAGATGAAATCAACTGTCCCGGCTGGTTCTCGCTGAAAAACGATCCACGCCGCTACCGCGACTGGAAAAAGAACGGTCATGGCAAAACCAACCTAACCCGCGCTATCGTTGAATCCTGTGACGTTTATTTTTACAATCTGTCACTGGCATTAGGTATTGATAATATGCACAACTTCCTCGCCACCTTCGGTTTGGGTAAACGCACAGGTATCGACATCGAAGGCGAAAAACCCGGCCTGCTGCCTTCACGCGCATGGAAACGCCGCGTTCGCCAGTTGCCCTGGTTCCCCGGTGAAACACTGATCACCGGTATCGGCCAAGGTTTCATGCTCACCACCCCCCTGCAACTGGCCAGCATTACCGCCACCCTTAGCCGTCACGGCCAACGCATGCAACCGCATATGCTCTATGCCATTGAAACCCCGGACAACAGTCGCATTGACATCATTCCACCGGCCACTATCAATCCTCCTACCCAGGCTAGTGAAGCTAATTGGAATACGATCATTCAAGCCATGAAAAAGGTGGTACATAGTCGTCACGGCACCGCTCGACGCATCAGTCACCATCTGTCTTATACCATTGCCGGCAAAACTGGCACCGCCCAGGTATTCGGTATTAAACAGGATGAGGAGTATGTTGAGAAAGATGTCAGTAAAAAACTCCGTGACCATGCGCTGTTCATCGGCTTTGCCCCGGTTGAAGATCCTAAAATCGCGATTGCCGTAATCGTTGAAAATGGCGGCAGCGGCGGTGCCGTCGCGGCTCCCATTGCGCGTAAGGTTATGGATCAATACTTACTGAAAAAAGGACCCTAAAGACGATGGATTTCAGTACCCCCCTTCTTCATGATGCACCGACACGACGCAACCGTTTTATCTATCTGCGTATCGACTGGCCATTGCTCATCGCCTTATTGCTGTTGGCCAGCATGGGCCTGTTCATACTCTATAGTGCCAGCGGTCAAAACATGGCCGTAGTGCAGGCCCAAGGTCTACGTATTCTGCTAGCTTTTTTCATCATGCTGCTGCTGGCACAAATCGCACCTTATGGGATCCAATTCTGGTCACCCTGGCTCTATGGACTGGGCCTGCTGCTGTTACTGGCGGTGCTCATCATGGGAGAAATCGGTAAGGGTGCTCAGCGCTGGCTGGATCTCGGTCTTGTCACCTTCCAGCCTTCGGAGATCATGAAGCTGGCGGTGCCCATGATGATCGCCTGGTATTTTGCTGAAGCGCCCCTGCCGGCCAACCGAAAACGTCTCGTTATAGCTGGCGTGCTACTGATTATCCCAACCCTGCTGGTGGCCAAACAACCTGATCTGGGCACCTCCCTGCTGATTGCCAGCTCAGGTATTTTTGTGCTGTTGCTGGCCGGTCTATCGCTACGTTTTATTAGTGTTTTCCTGTTTTTCATCCTCGCCAGCACGCCTCTTGCCTGGAACTATCTGCTGCATGATTACCAGCGCCAGCGAGTGCTAACCTTTATCAACCCGGAAAATGATCCTCTCGGTGCGGGCTACCATATTATCCAGTCAACGATAGCCATTGGTTCCGGCGGTATTTATGGCAAAGGCTGGCTCAATGGCACCCAGTCGCATCTGGATTTTTTGCCCGAACGTTCGACCGATTTTATTTTTGCCGTTTTCAGTGAAGAATTCGGTTTCATCGGCGTTCTCATTCTGCTATCCCTGTATAGTTTCATTATTGCCCGTGGCCTGATCATCGCCTCACAGGCACAACATACCTATGGCCGTCTGCTGGCCGGCAGTATCACCCTGACATTTTTCGTTTATGTTTTTGTCAATATCGGTATGGTTTCCGGTATCCTGCCCGTAGTCGGCGTGCCTTTACCATTAGTCAGTTATGGCGGCACATCAATAGTGACCCTGCTGGCCGGATTCGGTATCCTCATGTCCATACATACGCATCGTAAACTGATGCCAACCTGAAAGATGTCCAGACCAACCATGCCCGATTTTAAACACCTTTTATTCATAGTCCTTTTATTGAGCGCCAACCTTGTTCAGGCCGGCACCAACGACTTCGCTAATAACGTATCGCTTAATAATTTCATCAATGAGATGGTAACAAAACATAACTTCAGTGCTGACAAACTGAAAAAACTGTTTGCCCAGACCCGCCTTCATCAGAATATTCTCGATGCCATCGCCCGTCCGGCAGAAAGCAAACCCTGGCGTGAATATCGCCCCATCTTCCTCACCCGCGACCGGCTTCTTGGTGGCCTCAAATTCTGGCGAGACAATGAGGCCAGCCTGCAACGTGCTCGCAAAACCTTTGGTGTTCCCGAAGAAATTATCGTTGCCATCATTGGAGTGGAAACACGTTACGGCAAACATGCCGGCCGCTATCCGGTAATCGACGCCCTCGCCACCCTGGCCTTCGCCTACCCACCTCGGAGTCCGTTCTTTCGTAAAGAGTTGCGGGAATATCTGCTCATGAGCCGAGAAGAAGGGCTTGATCCCCTGCAACAAAAAGGCTCCTATGCCGGTGCGATGGGAATGCCCCAATTCATGCCCAGCAGTTTCCGCCAGTATGCCATTGACTTCAACGGCGATGGGCAGCGAGATCTATGGCGCAACCCAACCGATGCGATTGGCAGCGTAGCCAACTATTTCAAAAAACATCACTGGAAAAAAGGCCAACCCATTGCCAACAAAGTTAGCGTTCGGGGCGACGCCTATAAAAAGCTGCTCGGCGCTAATGGACAGCATCTGCTTAAACCCCACCTGAGCCAGCAGGAACTGCGCGCACATGGCGTCAACCTACCCAAAGGACTGCCCGCAAACATACAAGGCTCGCTGATTGAACTGGATGGGAAATACGGCCCTGAACAGTGGCTAATCTGGCCTAACTTCTATGTCATCAGCCGCTATAATCATAGCGCCCTGTATTCCATGTCTGTATTTCAGCTCAGCCAGCAGCTACGCGAAAACCGATGAAGCGCCACTATTACAAAAATACCCTGCTACTACTTTCCAGCCTACTCTTTGTTAGCGCCTGCGGCACCATCAGAAACGACCGCTACCAGATAAACCAGGATCGCGCGCCAGACAAAAACGTCGACATCAGCCAAATCCCCGATGCTGTTCCCCGCAACGAAGCACCCAGCAAATACGGTAATCCCAGCAGTTATCGGGTTAATGGCCGTACGTATCGCGTAATGAAAAGCAGCCAGGGTTATCGCGCTCGCGGCATCGCATCCTGGTATGGCAAAAAATTTCATGGCCACCGCACGTCCAGCGGTGAAACCTATAATATGTACGCCATGACCGCCGCACACAAACAATTGCCCCTGCCTACCTGGGTGCGCGTCACCCGTCTGGGCAATGGTCGCAGCGTCATCGTCAAGGTCAATGATCGCGGCCCCTTCCATGCCAACCGGATTATTGACCTCTCCTGGGCGGCAGCAAAAAAACTCGGTATCACCGCCAGCGGCACCGGCATGGTGGAAATAGAGGCCATCGATCCGCGCCTTTATCAGGCAAATAAAACAAAACCAAGCAGCATAGAAGAACCAGCAGCCCCCACACCACCTTTGCAATACCACCTGTATCTACAGGCCGGTGCCTTTATCAGCCGCAACAATGCGCAACTGTTACAGCAAAAATTGCAGGCCGCATTACAAATTCAAAACATACGTGCCATTTACAATGCCGACAAACATCTATACCGCGTACGCATCGGCCCCCTGGCCAACGTCGACGAAGCGGATCGGCTAGCAAAGAAAATCAACCAGCAGGGGCTGGCCCAGCCGCATATTGTGATTGATTGATAACACTCAATGTTGGGCTTCGCTTTGCTCAGCCCAACCTACATTTATTTCGGTATTGACTCAGCTGCATATTGTAATCAATTAATAAAAACCGGTAGGTTGGGCTGAGCAAAGCGAAGCCCAACAAACTACGCCTGATTTAAGGTATAGCTACGCCGACTTCCAGCGCTTCGAACCAATCAAGAAAACGACCAACATCGTCACCCTTAAACATACGCCCATGTTGTGGGGCCATGATCTCGATATCCAGTTTTCGTACCCGTTCAATCCAGTCCTGCTTGGCGCGATTGGATGGCATCCAACGTTGGTGAAACATTTTCATCTTGCCAATATGTTCGCCAAAGTCTTCCACAAACATGGGGGATTCAGGGGCTTCAAGTGCGGCACCCACATCACCACTCATCAGAATCTTTGCAACGGGATCATAGACGTGAAAATTGCCTGAGGAATGAAGATAATGCGCCGGGATCAATTGTAGCTTGATTGCCCCCATATCAATGACACCACCCTCATCGGCAATCGGAATAAATTCAATTTCCTGCGAACCGAAGTGTCGAAGAAAACCTTCCCACAACCAAGGTGTGTGCAAACGACTATTGGGCACGGCCTCTTCCCACAAACCCAGAGAAGAAATAATGTCAGGATCCTGATGTGAGGCAAAGAGATCTGTAATCTGTTCAACTCGAACATATTCCAGTATGGCGGTCAACATGGGTGCAAATATTTCACTGCCCCCCGGATCCAGGAGCAAGGCGCGGTCTCCCACTTTCACCATATACTGATTGGTATCGATAATCTTTTCTGGCTTGTCTGGATCACGGCCAAAAACAACCCACTGATGCCCCTGGTCATAAATTTTTATTGATTTCATCTATTCTTCTTCCCTGTAAAGAAAATTCAAAACCCCGGTTAGATGATCGTCGCTGATCTGCAAACGCCGGCGTATATTATCCGTTGCGTTGTCAACCTGGTTGGCGATGACTTCCAGGCTCTGGCTAAAACCTTCAGCCCGGGATGCCTCGACCCGCGAAGTTGCGGATATAATTTGCGCACCGCGGGTGCTGCGCTGAATATCCCCCAGCAGACTGCTTAACATTCTAGTCATGATGATAAAGTTTTTCCGACATTGCCCTGATTCTTCGCCAAGCTTGTTCATCACCGTCTGCAACGAATTGATATGGCGTCATCACCTCGTTCAATAATTTGTTGGTAATGTCCTCTGGTCTGGCTCAAATGCCGATGCCGTACCGCCAGGTGTGAAAACTCAACGGACTTTTTGGAAATCTGGTTAACCCGAGTAATAATCTTATGCGCCATTTCATCAATAAAATCGGTAATTGGCCGAAAGCCTCTCGCCGTATCACCCGCACGATGGGAAATAGCCTTAGCATTCATGACCCCCAGCGACATTTCCCGTGCAATCTTGCGCACCTCACGTAATTCTGAACTTATGGTTGCTGCCGCAATCAATATATTGTCTTCTCTTCCTAACGATTGTGTCATGCTATCCTGCTTTGAATAAACGATGTAATGTGTTTTTTAGCGACAAATCTGGAGAGCAACTTAAGATTTTTTGCGATAAATTATATCGACTTAAAGTAATGGTAATACAAGCAAACCAACAGTCCCGTTAACATCCTTTATCCGTTATTCATATTCTTTCTGGATTTAAACAACATTCACACGGCTCCTGCCTGGAGTCTAATATAGACTCAAAATAGAGTATTCATATTTTTATTTACTGACACGCCGCTATGTTTAAGTCGCCAGAAACTGTAAAATACCCCCAAATTCAGAAGTGTTGAGGCAACCATGCGTAAATCGTTAACCGTTATTATCTTTTTACTTCTTACTGGCTTTAGCCAGCTACTGCTAGCCAATCCAAAACTTGTGCCTACCGCGCCGGATATTCCAGCCAAAGCCTATTTGCTGCTCGATCAAAAAAGTGGCTATATCATAGCTTCAAAGAACATGGACAAGCGTATTGAGCCAGCCAGTCTGACTAAATTGATGACCGCTTATGTGGTCTTTTATGAAATCCAGTCCGGCAGTATCAGTCTAAAAGATCAGGTCAAAATCAGCGAAAAAGCCTGGCGCATGAAAGGTTCACGCATGTTCATCGAAGTCAATAAACGCGTCAGCGTGGAAGACTTGTTAAAAGGCATGATCATCCAGTCCGGCAATGATGCCAGCGTAGCGCTGGCTGAACACGTTGGCGGCAGCGAAAGCGCCTTTGTCACCCTGATGAATAAACATGCCGAAAGCATGGGCCTGAAAAATACCCACTTCGTGAATAGTACAGGCTGGCCCAATCCCAATCATTATACGACCGCCCATGATCTCGCCCGCATTGCCATGGCCCTGATCCGCGACTTTCCCGCTTACTACCCCTGGTACAAAACCAGAGAATTCACTTATAACAATATCAAACAATACAACCGCAACCGCCTGCTATGGCTGGACGACAGTGTTGATGGTATGAAAACCGGACATACTGAATCTGCTGGTTATTGTTTGATTGCCTCGGCCAAGCAGGGCAACATGCGTCTAATTTCAGTGGTCCTTGGCACACCATCCGATAGTGCTCGAGCCAGCGCCAGCCGCGCTCTGCTCAACTATGGTTTCCGCTTTTATGAAAGCTTTGCCCTGTACAAGGCCAATGAAACGCTGACCAGCATGCGCATATGGAAAGGTGAAACCAAAACCCTGCCCCTGGGATTAGAACAAACACTCTACATTACGGCTCCCCGAGGAACCCGTAAAAAGATAAAAGCTAATATGAATATCAACAGCATGATCGTTGCCCCAGCCAGCAAAGGACAACCCTATGGTACCGTCAATGTCATGCTTGGCGAACAACAACTGGCACAACGGCCACTGGTCGCCCTTAAAGACGTCGCTGAAGGCGGGCTCTGGCGCAAATTGACCGATAATATCGCTCTCATGTTTAAATAAGATGGGCCGATCCATGTCCTTATCCTCTATATGTTATCTGAATGGCAGTTACCAGCCCCTGGATCAAGCAAAAGTCTCGGTCCTTGATCGTGGTTTTATTTTTGGCGATGGTGTCTATGAAGTCATCCCAGCCTATGCCGGTCACCTGTTTCGTCTGCAGCAGCATCTGCAACGGCTGGATAACAGTCTCAAGGCAATCAAGTTAGCTAACCCACTAAGCAATAGTGAATGGCAGAACATGCTGCAACAGCTGGTGGAAAAAAATCAGGATCAAAACAATGGGGATCAATCCATTTACCTGCAGCTAACGCGTGGCGTGGCCAAACGTGACCATAGCTTTCCGGAAAATACCCCGGCCACGGTCTTTGCCATGAGCAATCCGCTACTTGCCGCAGATATGGAAAAAATACAGACCGGCATCAGTGCTATTACCCTGGATGACATTCGCTGGCGTTATTGCAACGTAAAAACTATCGCCCTGCTGCCCAATATTCTGCTCAAACAAGAGGCTACTGAGAAACATGCCAGCGAAGCTATCCTGGTACGTGAAGGCCAGGTTAGCGAAGGCTCGGCCAGCAATCTGTTTATAGTCAGCAAGGGCGTGATCAAAACACCCGCCAAGAGCGAACAACTGCTACCCGGTGTCACCCGCGATTTGATTGTCGAACTGGCACAGAAAAATGGCCTGGCCTGTGAAGAAACATCGATTAGTGAAGCCGAATTACTTTCGGCTGATGAAGTCTGGTTATCCAGTTCAACCAAGGAGATCATTCCTGTCACCCGCCTGAATGAAAAAACCATAGGCACAGGAACGGCCGGTCCCCTGTGGCAAAAAATGATCACGATTTATCAGGCTTACAAACAACAACTGCGAACAGGTGCAGAAACATAGATGACTTGAAATTTCATCGACGGGAACCCAAATACCATTACATGAACACTGACGAGACCCTGTTTGAATTTCCCTGTGAATTTCCCCTCAAAGTAATGGGGAGGCATGATGCCGGGTTTGAAAATCATGTTATGGCTATCATCGCCCGCCATGTTGATGAAGCAGAAATACTTGAAAGCAAATCACGGCCCAGCAATAATGGCAATTTTCTTTCCGTCACAGTGG
>JAADGZ010000227.1 GCA_013152045.1 Gammaproteobacteria bacterium | reverse complement strand
GGTAGTTCAATGCGGCGTAGACGTTCAGCATGATTTGCTCAATCGGTGTGCCAATATAGGTGCGTGTGGCATCGTTGATAATAAACGATGAGGTTTGCTCAGAAACGCTGATAGCCGAGTCTTTTTGCACAATGGCTTTGGCTTTTTCGATTTCTTCGTTACTTTGTTTAAATTTGCCAAGCATGCGCAGAAGCATGGCTTTGTTGCAGGCATAGAGAAACAGATCCCGGCTACTGTGGCTCTGTTTTTCAAGGGCGGCCAGGGCTGCAGCCGGATCATTGTTCAGCAGATTGCGATCAACGACACGAAAAGACTGGCTGTAACTGGCGCAGCCGCTAAGAACCAGGAACATACCCGCCAGGGCAATGGCGGGCAGCCCCTGTCGGTCTCCGATAAACATGACGGCGTTGAGGGTTTAATTAAAAACGTAAGCGACTGTTTTTGATCAGCTTCTTGATTTTTTTCTGTCCTAGCCAGACTTTACGGTTATCGGCCAGACTGATCAGGGTCAGGTCAACCTGGTAATAGCGAAGTTGGGTTTTACCTTCCATGTCGATAATAGTATTGATGCTGCCCTGGAGCATAAAGTCTGCCCCCATTTCCTGGCCCATGGCTTTGCGTGTGGCATCGCTGGCATTGATATCCTGATCCTTGCGTTCCGCACGGATCTCCTTACGTTCGGTGCTGGACGCTACAAAATTGATTTTGCCAGAATTAATCATGGCGCGTTCAATATCAGCAATGAAGGTTGCAACATTAATGTGCTCATGACTGAGGTTGCGTATTTCACCGACAATGACCGATGGCTGACGGTTGTGCTTGCGGGTATAATTTCTGAACCAGGGACGTTCCAGCATATCGTTGATCATCGCCTCGGAAACCATACGTGAGTCGGTATCGTTCCAGGCGCCGCTGAGATCGATGTCTTTATTAACATCGACGCGTTGGACCTGGGTGGCGCAGGCACTGACGACCAGGGCGATAAAAATAGCGAGGACGGCCAGTTTAAATTTTCTGATAAGCATAGATCTATTCTCCAAATAGGCTGTTTACTTGGCCGAAACCTTGTCAAAGATATTCTCTGCATTGTTGTTGATATAACGCTGCAGATCCTGGTTCATATGTCGGACATTTTTCATCACCTCTTTTACATATTTCATGTCCAGTTCAGCCAGGGAGTAAATGGTTCCGGTTTTTTTATCTTTCCAGCGGCCGATGATGCGTGTTCCCGAGAGATTTATTTTAGTAAGATTTTTGATTTCCCGGGAGACCGATTGCTGGCTTGTCGCATCCTTACCGGATCCTGAGGCTGCGCCATAGTCCTGGCTGGCTACATCGAGATAAGAACTCAGGATGCGGGCAACTTCAGCGCGGGCGCGGTTGTCGGCGGTGGATTTCTGTAGTGAGACATCGCCCATGACGGGGGCTTCACCTACACCGTGGAACAGCTGGCCTTTATTGTTATTCAGGTACTGGGTGCCCTGATTAACCCAGTCGGGGGCATCACTCATACCCAGGTCACTTTCTACCAGAGTTTTGCCGGAACAACCGAAAATTAGTAAAGTAAAGGCCGCCAGTATCAGGGCCTTGATAACTTGAGTCGAATAGTGCCATTTGCGCATGGGGTACTCCTGATTCTAATGAGTAAAGGAATATGCAGAGCCATATTTAAGCATATCTAGGGCTGGAGATCTGTCAATATTCACCTGAAATTGTTATTGTTTCCTAAGTATATTCAGTTGTGTAATTTTACTTTCAGGTATGTCAACCAGGTCCGCATGTGAAAAACTCCCTTATCAGTATTTTCAAAACGCTGTACCTGAGTTTACGAGACTTATACCCTATTATCCTGGTTATCGCCTTTTTTCAGGTTGTGGTTTTGCAGCAGCCCATTCCCCATCTTTTGCAGATTCTTAGCGGAACCCTGTTGGTGGTGATTGGCCTGAGCCTGTTTGTCCAGGGTTTACAGATGGGCCTGTTTCCCATTGGTGAGTCCATGGCCTATGCTTTTGCCCGTAAGGGCAGCCTGTTTTGGTTATTGGCTTTCTCCTTTGCCCTGGGCTTTGGTACGACCATTGCCGAGCCTGCACTAATTGCGGTAGCCGATGAAGCTGCCGATGTTGCCGCTGCGGCCGGGACAGTGGCGAACAGTCTGCAGGCGAAGGCGAGTTACGCCGATGGTCTGCGGCTTACGGTTGCTTTTTCGGTAGGCTTTGCCCTGATCATCGGCGTTTTGCGGATTCTGCGTGGTTGGCCTATTCAGTACCTGATTGTCGGCGGCTATATCGGTGTTGTGATCATGACGATATTTGCGCCAGATGACATCATTGGCATTGCCTATGATTCCGGTGGTGTCACTACCTCGACCATGACGGTGCCACTGGTTACTGCCCTGGGGGTGGGGCTGGCCTCCAGTATCAAGGGCCGTAATCCTATGGTCGATGGTTTCGGCCTGATTGCTTTTGCTTCATTGACACCTATGATTTTTGTCATGTTGTACGGAATGATGCGGTGAACGATTTTTTTCTGCAATTACTCAGCATCACCATCGATACGGTTTTCGATGTGTTACCCATCGTCATCATTATTTTCGCTTTCCAGTTTTTGGTTATTCGCCAGCCCGTGCCGCATATGAAACAGGTATTGCTGGGTTTTCTCTATGTTTTACTAGGCCTGTCTTTCTTTTTGGTGGGACTCAAGCAGGCACTGTTTCCCATTGGCGGGCTAATGGCAAAGCAGCTTACCGATCCGATCTTTATTTATGGCAGTCTGGAAAATGTTCCTCAATTTTTCCACTGGTCGGATTACAAATGGGTTTATATTTTCGCTGCCAGCATTGGTTTTTCCACCACCATTGCCGAGCCTTCGTTACTGGCGGTGGCGCTGAAAGCACATGAGGTGTCAGCCGGAACGA
This sequence comes from Gammaproteobacteria bacterium, assembly GCA_013152045.1. Classification (GTDB taxonomy): domain Bacteria; phylum Pseudomonadota; class Gammaproteobacteria; order UBA6429; family Thiohalophilaceae; genus JAADGZ01. The sequence continues at coordinate 4,633 of JAADGZ010000227.1, read as the reverse complement.
TCAGTGTATGGGGCTTGCGGGTGGCGGTGGCGTTAGGTGTGGCCTTTGGTATTGCTTTGGGAACCTACCGTATCGTCAGCGGCACGCCACTGTATTACTACATTATCGGTGGTTATGTCATTGTCATCATTCAGACCTTTTTTGCGCCAAAAATGATTATTGCTCTGGCCTATGATTCTGGTGGTGTAACCACCTCAACCGTGACCGTGCCGCTGGTCACGGCTCTGGGACTGGGCTTGGCGAATACCGTGCCTGGACGTAGTGCACTACTGGATGGATTTGGCCTGATTGCGTTTGCTAGCCTGTTTCCGATTATTTCGGTTATGGCATATGCACAACTCAGCCAGTCACGCTGGCTACAAAATATAAAGAAAGAATGAGGAGAGAGTCATGCATTTTAAACTGATTATTGCCCTGATCGAAGATGACAAAACCGATGCGGTGATGGATGCAGCGCGTGCTGCGGGTGCCACTGGAATGACCGTTATCAATCATGCCCGGGGAGAAGGCCTGAAACAGTGCAAAACCTTTTTTGGTCTGACCCTGGAAACGCAACGGGATATGTTGATGATGCTGGTAGAAGAGCATCAGAGCCGTTCCATTCTGGAAAAGATCGCCGAAGTTGGTGAATTTGATAGCAAACCAGGTACCGGGATTGCTTTTCAGATTGATGTCGAGGATGCCCTGGGCGTCAAGCAGCAGATAGCCCGTTTAAGTGAGGTTGTGGAGGAAGAAATATGAATCAGAAAAATATAGTCCGGGTGCGCGATGTCATGAAAACGCGCATCGATATGGTTGATGGCATGACCTCGGTAAGCGAGGCCCTGAAAATGATGAAACATATCGAAACCAAATCATTGATCGTCGACAAGCGGCATGAGAATGATGAATACGGCATTGTACTGATCTCCGATATTGCCAAGCAGGTACTGGCGCGGGATCGCTCGCCGGATCGGGTAAATATCTATGAAGTGATGGCCAAGCCGGTTATTTGTGTGGATCCTGAGATGGATATTCGCTATTGCGCGCGCATGTTTGAAAGGTTTGGTCTGTCGCGAGCACCGGTAATCGAGCAGCGTAAGGTGGTGGGGATTGTCAGTTATACCGACATGGTATTGCGCGGGCTGGTGGTAAACAAGGATTATCATCCAGAATAAATGATAGCCTGTAATATGAAGATTGATCTGCGTAACGGACTGCTGGATGTGGCGCGGCAGGTGCCGTCACCCAATTGTGATGCTCGTCCCGCAGGGACCGACATCGAGCTGTTGGTTATTCACAATATCAGCCTGCCGCCAGGCTGTTTTGAGGGTAACGCGATTGACTGTTTTTTTACCAATACCCTTGATATCGAGGCGCATCCCTATTATGCCGAGATTGCCGATCTGCGGGTATCGGCCCATCTTCTACTGCGACGTGATGGAAGCATTATTCAGTATGTGCCTTTTACTCAACGGGCCTGGCATGCGGGAGTGTCCTGCTTTCAGGGGCGCGAGCGGTGTAATGACTATTCTATTGGGATTGAGCTGGAAGGTACCGATGAACAGGCCTATGAAGATATTCAGTATCAGGTTTTAGAACAGCTGATCACCCTGCTTGCCCAGACTTACCCCGGTATTCAGCCGGATAGAATTGTTGGTCACAGCGATATTGCCGCGAGTCGCAAAACGGATCCCGGTCCGGCCTTTGACTGGTCAAAAATCCGGACTTGATATTGTAAAATAAAAACCGGAAACTACCGATATGAACCTTATCAGTATTCTTATCGCGCTGTTGGTGGAAACCCTGTACAAGCCGGTTAGCGACTATCGTCGTTATGACTGGTTACTGGATGCCAGTAGCAAGATTTATCACAAGTTGTCAGACCAACCATGGCGTGATGGAGCGTTTGGCCTGCTGCTGATGGTGAGCTTACCCTGTTTTGCCGTTTGGTTGATTGCCGCAATGCTGGCCGGTGTTGCGAGCCTATTCAGTTTTCTTTTCGGACTGCTGGTGCTTATTTATTGTATCGGCCCCAAAGATCTACTGGATGATGTACGGAAATTTACCGATGCCCTGCAGGCTAATGATGCCGATGCCGCCGGTCATTATGCGAGTGAAATACTGGGCCAGAAGGTCACGGCTGATATGGTTCCCCTGGCGCAACAGGTTAAGGAAAGCATTCCAGTTATCGCCAATACACGGGTTCTAGGAGTCTTATTCTGGTTCATGCTGATGGGGCCAGTGGGTGCCATGTTATTTCGTTATGTTTGCCTGCTCAACCATCAAGTTGGCTGGAGTAGCGGTTTTTCTAATGCGCTTGAACGCGTGTTTGAAATGATGCTTTGGCCTTCTGCTCGCCTGAGCGTAATCGGCTTCGCTCTGACCGGCAGTTTTGTAGATACGCTTAGCAACTGGCAATCATCGGCAGATTTCTGGCAACGCAACAGTGAAGAGTTGTTGCGGGTAAGTGGCATTGGTGCGGTCAGACATGAACAGGATGAGCTGCCGGAAGAAGGACAGCCTGATATCGAAGGTGTACAAAATATCCTCGCCCTGATGAAGCGCACCCTGATCGTCTGGCTGGCTATCCTTGCCCTGCTAACGTTGACCGGTCTGGTCTTGTAAGTATCTCGCCGTCAGGCAACTATAACAATACTTAGACGGAACAGATCAGCCTGATTTTCTTCTATCATGAACAAGCCCCCTGTTACTACAATTGATCTTATTCGACACGGTGAACCCGTGGGCGGAAAAAAATATCGTGGTCATCTGGATGATCCCCTGAGTGAAAAAGGCTGGTTGCAAATGCGCTCGGCGGTAGCCGATCAGCATCCCTGGGATGCTATCGTTTGTTCTTCCTTGATTCGCTGTCAGGCTTTTGCGCAAGAACTCGCAACACGCCACAGTTTGTCCTGCCATGCTGATTCCCGTTTTATGGAAATTAACTTTGGCGAGTGGGAAGGATGCACGGCAGAAGAACTGTTGGCGAATGATCCCGAGGCGTTGTATCGCTTCTGGTCTGATCCGCTGAACAATACACCACCGGGTGCAGAAACGCTGGTCGATTTTGAGGCCCGGGTAATCAGCGGCTGGAATGATGTGCTGAAAAGTTATCACAACCAGCATGTACTGTTAGTCGGACACGCTGGGATGATACGCATGATTATTCGTCATGTACTGGATATGCCGCTGGATCGCATGTTTCGTTTGCAGGTGGGGCTGGCCGGCATCAGTCGTATTATCGTTGAGGGCGAGGCTGAAAGTGCATTGCCGCAACTGGTTTTTCACGGCGCCCCACTATAAAAACTTTGTTCGTACGTTCCTTGTTTGAAATTTAGAATATTCTTATATCTTTCAAGACATTAATACTTTTAATTTTAAGTGGTTTTTGTTTTTCCTTTTTGCTATAAATAATATTACCTGGCGATGACACGTATAACCAATGATTATAATAAATTGAAGTCACCGTTTATGAAATATTACGTATAAACTTTGAGGAGGAAATTTAGATGACACATAAAATTACTAATGCCTGTGTATTTTGTGGTGCTGCTGCCATTTCGTTAATTACCCTGGCTGTTATTGCTATTCTGATCTGGACCCAGCTGACATAAACAATTAGTTTGTTTTGTAAAAAGCCATCTGCCGCCAGATGGCTTTTTATATTATTAATATAGGGTTAAAAAGCCACCTTGATGATGGAGGGGGTAAAATTCTCGCCTCTATTATTCCCAGCAATAAACACGTTATAACGCCAAATCATTCCTCACAAAACGTTAACTTAAAATAGCTAGGCTGTGTCACTGTTGTCCCGTGTCCCGTTAACGTCCTCTCTCCATCGGGGAGAGGGTTGGGGAGAGGGGGCTAATAAGTTCGGCACAGCAGTGAGGCTAGGTATCGTTTTGTACTTATGTTTTAACCGGGAAAATAAGTAATGAATAGAAGCCGCTTCATCTTGCTGGGCTTAATGCTTTTATTTTTTACGCTATCAGATTTATATGCCAAAGGCATCAGCGTGCGTGATGATAGTGGACGGATTATTAGTCTAGATAAGCCCGCCCAGCGTATCGTCAGCCTGGCGCCACACGCCGTTGAATTATTGTTTGCCGCTGGGGCCGGGGATCGCATTATTGCGACTGTTTCTTACAGTGATTATCCCGCGCAGGCGAAAACCATTCCACGAATTGGTAGTTATACGGCAGTCGATGTGGAACGTATTCTGGCTCTGCAACCCGATCTAGTCGTAGCCTGGGAAAGTGGAAATAGAAAAAATGAAATTGAAAAATTGATTCAACTGGGCTTGACGGTCTTCATCAATGAGCCACGTTCGATTATGGATGTCGCCAACAGCATTGCACGGCTGGGAAAATTGACCGCAACTGAATCAGTGGCTAATCGGTTTGTTAAAAAATTCCGTCAGCATTATCGTCGTTTGCAAAAAACCTATCAGAAGCGAGACAAAGTCAGAATGTTCTACCAGATCTGGAATGATCCGCTCATGACTATCAACGGACAGCATCTTATTTCTGCTGTTATGCGTCTGTGTGGTGCGGAAAATATTTTCAAAGATATGCCGGCCTTATCGGCTAGCGTCAGCGTGGAGGCGGTGATTGCGGCAAAGCCTGAAATTATAATTGCCGGCGCCGATAAA
>JAADGZ010000224.1 GCA_013152045.1 Gammaproteobacteria bacterium | reverse complement strand
CGATTGAGGTCGATGTGCGAATCATCTGTGCCACGCATCGCAATCTTGGCCAATTAATTAAAAGCGGAGAGTTTCGTGAAGATCTGTTTTTCAGGATCAGTGAAATTATTATCGAGATTCCAGCACTGCGTGATCGTGAAGGTGATAAAGCATTGCTGGCACAGACTTTTCTGGATAGTTTTAGTGAGAAAAATGGCCGCAGCTTCCGTGGTTTCACCGACTCGGCACGGGCAGAGATCGATGCCTACGAGTGGCCGGGCAATGTGCGCGAACTGGAGAACCGCGTTAAGCGTGCGGTGGTGCTTGCTGAAGGCAAGCAGATTCTGGCGACTGATCTGGGTTTTGTTGAGAGCGAGGAAAATGTGCAGTCATTAAATTTGCGTGAGGCCAGGGAGCGAATAGAGCATGAAGTTATCCAGCGTGCCTTGTCGATTTATAATAATAATGTGACCCATGCGTCCGAGGCACTGGGTATTAGTCGACCTTCTTTGTACAGTTTGATTAAGAAACTGGGAATGCCGGAACCTGGAAAGTGAGTCATTGTTTGGAGAATGGGCGCCTCGAGAAGTACTGTGAACACGACGTATTTATAAGAAGTATTTTTGTGTATATAAACTAGAATACCTCTTTAGATTGACGTTTGTGAAAAGCAGCCTGAATATTGGTCGGGTTTACCGGCCGCTCAGGTAGCGCTGATATATTCAGTGGTGTTTAAGATTATTTATTAGAGTGATGAGGAAATGCGGGATCAGTTAATACTATTGTACAGTTATTTGCATGGCGTCTGGCAATACCGGTGGGCGGCGCTGGCGATAGCCTGTGTTGTTGCGATAATCGGGTGGGCAGTCGTTTATACCTTACCAAACCAGTATGCTGCGCAGGCGGTGGTGCTGGTTGATACAACTTCAGTGATGAAGCCGTTGCTGAAAGGTTTGTCTGTTGAGTCTGATACAGAAGAAGCGGGAATCAACATCATGTCCCGGGTTCTGCTAAGCCGGAAAAACCTGAAAGACGTTATTAAGCATACAGACATGGATCTGGAGATAGATAACCCGGACGCGTTAGATCGGCAGATACGCGAATTGAGTAAATCGATCAAGTTGAAGCTGAGTGGCAAGCGTCGAGGCGGCAGCAACATCTATGAATTGAGTTATGAGGGTAAATCGCCGGAACTGGTTTATCAAGTTGTCTCCAAGTTGCTCAACACGCTGATCGAAAATACGCTGGATTCAGCGCGCTCGGATACCGCGATTGCGCAACAGTTTCTTGATCAGCAGATTAATGAATATGAGAGTCGCTTAACCATGGCCGAGCAGAAACTGGCGAAGTTCAAGCGCGTAAATGTGGGTTTCATGCCGGATGAAAAAGGCGGTTATTACACGCGTCTGCAACGTGAAGAAGCAAAGCTGAGCAATCTTCGTTCCCAGCTACGGCTGGGAAAAAGAAGGTATTCAGCCATGCTGAAACAACTGGAAGGCGAGACCCCCTTGCTTGGTAGCGGCAGTTATGGTGCGCCAAAACTTGTGAAATTACGCAGGTACCGTGAGCAACTTGAGCAATTGCTCACTCGGTATAAAGAGCGGCACCCGGATGTTAAGGCCTTGAGAGAGACTATTGCCGAATTAGTCGCGAGTGATAATGCTGCCAGCGAAGAATATGTCGGTGCTGGTAGTGGTGATCTGGTTGAATTCAACCCTGTGTATCAGGATTTGAAAGCCGAGATTCATAAAGCCAGTGTTGACGTGGAAACGATAAAAATCCAGGTCCTGGAGCAGGAGAATACTGTGCAGGCACTTAAGCAAGAAGTTGATGTGTTACCGGGCGTTGAGGCCGGGCTCGCAAAGCTGAATCGTGACTATGAAATTACGCGGGAACGTTATCTCAGTCTTGTGACACGAAGAGAGTCTGCTCGACTGACACAGGCCATCGGGCAAAGTGGCAGTAATATTAAATTTCGCATAATCGATCCGCCACGAGTACCGACGAAACCAATCGGCCCCAATCGTTTACTTTACCTTACCGGTGTTTTTTTGCTAGCGATTGCTGCCGGCCTGGGCTGGGGTTTTTTCAGATATATGCTACGGCCCACGCTCATTGATACCAGCCAGGTCAGGGATAAAATTGGCTTTCCGCTGCTGGGCTCGGTTAGTCTATATCTGAAACCTGAACACAAATTTAAACGGCGGTTGCAGTTGGCGGGTTTTCTGGCTGTTTTTTCCTTGTTGATAATTACATACGGGGCGGCGATGTTTTTTAATGAGACAGGCAGTGAAATAGTTAATGCTTATATTGCCTCAAGGAGTGCAATGATATGAGTGTGGAAGGCAAGAAGCCGGTGCCAGCAACAACGATCACACAACTGGTTGATGCCAGTGATAGCAATGCGGCAAACACTTCAACAGCGGCCAAAATGGTGTCAGATAAGCAGGCGGATAAAGTGAGTCCGGATAAAAAAGCATCGGGTGAAAGTGGCAAAAAAATTAAAGTATTAGACAGACTACTGGCGGCTGATATGCTTGTACCGGGCAGTAATCTTGGCCGGGACATCCAGGATGACTACAGGCGAATCAAACGTCCTCTGGTCTCCAATGCCTGTGGTCGCAACAAGGCGATGGTCGAGCGCGGTAATCTTATCCTCGTCACCAGTTCGGTACCGGGTGAGGGAAAAAGTTATACCTCGGTGAACCTGGCGCTATCGATATCGCTGGAAATGGATAACACCGTGTTGCTGGTGGATTGTGATGTGGCCAAGCAGGGTGTCAGTCGAATGCTGGGTCTGGAGAATGTCTGTGGACTGGTCGATGTGCTGGAAAATGATGAGTTGCATATTGGCGACGTATTGTTGCAAACCGATATTCCCAATTTTCGCATGGTATCCGCTGGCAAGCAAAACGAGTATTACACCGAGTTGCTTGCCAGCCAGCGCATGTCTGAACTGGTGGATGAAATTGCCGGGCGGTACAGTGATCGCATTATTATTTTTGATGGCCCGCCGTTGCTGCCGACACCACAGACTCAAATTCTGGCAGGGCTGGTCGGTCAGGTCGTTTTTATTATCGAGGCCGGAAAAACACCGCAGGCGCTGGTTGAAGAAGCTTTGCAGATGTTACCGAAAGAGCAGGCAATAGGGCTGGTGCTGAATAAGACTGAAGGTCTATTCGGTCGCGGTAACTATTATTATGGGTACTATGCTGACGATGCTTAATGAGATGGTGTGCAAGCGGTCGCTTCAGGTGCTGATATTATTGTTGTTTGCCAATAGTGGTTTATGAGGCGTGTCTATTCAAAATGCACTGACCGTTGATGTCGAAGATTATTTTCAGGTGTCGGCCTTTGCCGATAGTATCGCCCCGCATGAGTGGGGCAGGCACAGCCTGCGCGTAGAGCAAAATACACATAAGCTGCTGGATCTGTTTGATGAGCGCCAGATCAAGGCGACGTTTTTTGTGCTGGGTTGGGTGGCGGAAAGAACGCGAGAATTAATTCTTGAGATCGCCAGACGAGGACATGAAGTCGCCTGTCATGGTTATAGTCATCAACTGGTATATAACCAGACGCCAGAGGTGTTTCAGCAGGAAACGGTGCGAGCAAAAAGTCTCCTGGAGGACATTGTTCAGCAACCTGTTCGAGGTTACCGGGCGGCCAGCTACTCGATTACCAATCGTTCGCTGTGGGCGTTGGATATTCTGGCTGAAGCTGGCTTTGATTATGATTCAAGTATCTTTCCGGTTCGCCATGATCGTTATGGCATACCGGATAGTCTCGAGCTTCCTCATGTTTTAGAAACCCCGGCGGGTCATAAGCTGGTTGAGTTTCCCCTGTCTACCGCGCGGTTCATGGGCTACCGGCTGCCTATCGCTGGTGGTGGTTATTTTCGACTTTATCCATACTGGTTGAGTCATGCCGGCTTGCGACAGATAAATCGCAGGCAGCAACCGTTCATTTTCTATCTGCACCCCTGGGAAATTGATCCGGAGCAGCCGCGTATATCCGCGAGCTGGTTTTCACGCTTCAGGCATTATAATAATCTGGATAAATGTGAAACCAGGTTACGTAAACTGGCATCGGATTTTCAGTTCACCACGGTTGAAAAAGTGTTGCAGCGCCAGGGGCTGCTATAGCTCGCCTTTATTCTTTCGTGTCCGCCGCATCGTGAGATATTTGCTGTGTGGTCTTTTGCAGCAGTTGTTTCGCCTGTTCTCTTCCTTCAAAAGGTCTCTTTTGATTCAGTAGTTCTTGTAGTAGCTTGCTTCCCTGAACGTGGTCACCCGATTTAATTAATGCGCTGGCATGGTGATAGCGTACGTCCGGGTTATCGGGAAAGGTTTGCATCGCCTGTTTGATCAGGCGCAAACCTTTTTCGGGCTGCCCCTGTTGTGTCAGAATCCAGCCATAGGTGTCCTGAATGCCCGCATTTTCCGGGGCTGAACGGTACGCCTGTTCGGCGAGATCCAGTGCTTCCGGCTTGTTCTGCAGGGCGTAATACCAGGCAAGGTTGTTGAGTGTGGTGCTGTCATCGGGCGCTTGTTTAAGGATGATTTCGTATTGCTTGATAGCGCGCGCATCCTGCTTTTCGGTCTGGTAAAGGGAGGCCAGGAATAAACGTGTGGTGTAGTCATCGGGGTGCTGTTGCAACCATGAAAGTAATGGTTTGATCGCTTCATCGAATGTAACAATATGTTTTGACGCCAGGTACAGCCTTTTGGCCATATCCGCAGTTTGCTGTCGTTGCCATGCGCTGGTATAGGCCCGGCGGGCACGGTAATAAATTTTCTTGGCCATCCACGCGTTGCCTTCGAGTATGTAACCGGAAAAAATTTCAGGTTGCAGGCGTTGTAGTTTTTTCGCGTATTTCAGGCTATGGTCATAGTTGCCAGCCTCAAATTCTGTTTCGGCCAATAACAGCGTGGCAAGTGGGCTGTCTGGCTGTGTTTTTAGCGCTGCTTGCAGAGTTTTTCGTGCTTCTGTCATTTTACCCAGGCGTAACAGAGTTTCGCCAAGCAGTAGCTGTGCAGTTGTAGAGTCCGGGTGTTTTTGTGCCAGTTTTTTCAGGGATGGCAGTGCGTCATGGTAGCGTTTCTGGCTTATTAATATTTTGCCTTGTAGCGCCAGCAGTTCGGGGTGCTCAGGAGCAAATACTAATGCTTCCTGTACGTATATATTTGCTTTACCGGGTTGTGAATTGTGCAAATAGTAGTTGGCGAGGATCATGCGAGATTTTAAATCTTGTGGTGCGGCGGTACGGGTCTTTTCCAGCCAGGACAGCATGTCATTGTTGCGTTTTTGTTTTTCGGCTAGCTCAGCGAGCGCCAGCATGGGGATTATGCCGCCCTGGTTGGATTCGGTGAGTTTTGTGTAAAGAACGATGGCTTGCTCGAGTTTGTCTTCTTTGGTTTCCAGGCGGGCCAGTCCGATGGTTGCAGCGGGCAGGTTCTCGTGCCGCTGTAGAGCATCGTTAAAATATTTTCTCGCCTGCTGTGGATTATTGTTTGCTGCCTGTAGAGAACCGTTCATGGTAATGATCTCAGCATTTTCCGGGTCGGTTTCCAGCATATTGAGAGCGACCTTGATTGCATTATTTATATTGCCGGCTTTCAAGTGAGTCGAGATGATCAGTTTCTGGACTTCTTCCGTGTCGATCTTTGACGATAAAAGTTTATTTAGTATTTTTAGTGCATGTCTTGTATCGCCCGTCGTGATGTAGGCTTTAGCCAGTTGTTTCTGTAGTGCGACATTGTCCGGTACGTGTTTTATTGCCTTTTTCAGTGCTCTAATACCCGTGTTGATATCGCCTTGAATAAACGCTATCTGGCTCAATAGTGACAGGGGAATCGTTTTATTCGGATTAGAGGTGAGCAGAGGTTGTAACGCTGAACGCGCCTGCTCGGGTTCTTTTAATACGATGTAGCTTTGGGTTAATAATATGCGGGCAGACTTGTTCCCGGGAACCACCTTCAAGTATTGCGACAGGTGGTGAGAGGCTTGTTCGAATTCTTTTAATGCAAATTTTATCTTGCCCATTAACTGATGTGATGGAACGTGGTCGGGCATAATGGTCAGTAACTTGCGTATGTGCTCTTCGGCCTGACCATAGTCCTTTTTGCTGAAGCTGATTAATCCTCTAAGAAAATTGGCTTCAGGGTCGTTGTCATTTCTTTTTAACAGCGGTGCCAGAGTCGTTACCGCTTCGTCCAGATTGTTTTCGGTGATTTGCAGGCGAGCAAGGCCGATGCGAGCCTTGTGAGCATTGGCGGATATTAAATTAGCGGGTTGACTGCCGATGATTCTTTTGTAGGCGTCGGCGGCAGCGTCGAGCTTGTTGATCTGGGTGTTGTGGATGGCAAGCAGTAACAGGAGTTCTGTATCATCCGGGTAATGGGATAGTGCTAGCTCCAGCGTTTTTGCAACATCACCTTCCTGTAGACCGGCGAGCTGGAATATGACCGTTGTTTTAAACACATGAAAAGCATCAGCTTTATAGCCTCTGGCTTCGTTAAGCGAAGATTTTGCCAGCTCGGGGTTGCCCAGGCTCGCCTCGGCCATCGCGCGTTGAGCGGCAATATTTGCGCGGGTTTTGGCGGACCAGTCATCCTGGTTTATGATTTCATCGAGTAGCTTTTGGTATTTCCCTGTGGCGATGAATATGCTGGCGAGTTTGGGTTGGATTTGCTGCGGGTCCCAGCCGGCGAGTGTTGCCCGGCCGAATTCCTTTTCAGCTGTTGCGAAGTCACCAATGCTGAGGCTGATGCTGCCCAGTAAAAAACGTGCTTCAGCATTTTTATTGTTTTTTTGTAATACGTTGCGTAGCTCGATTGAGGCAGATTTTGGGCTGCCTTCGTCCAGATGGTTTTTTGCTTTATCGAGGATTTGTTGCTCACTTAAATCCTGTCCGCATGCAGTGATGGTCAGGAAAGCAATAGTAAGTAGATAGAGGCTGATAACCTGGCTAAACTTGCTCATATTTGACATGCTTTTTCCTTTGATGATGTTTTTTGCTACTCATGTGGATGTAATACGGTCGTCAGTAGCGGCTTAATGGCTTGTTGAGCCGTGTGCGCCGGCTACAAGTATAGGCAAGATAGGTTGCTTTTAGTATGGCTTCGACGTATGAATCTGACTTTATTTTAAAATAATATTTCATAGTAGTTCACGGTGTATGATTGAGGTGATTGAAAGGTTGCCGATTTTGATGTTGTTGATCAAAACTACTCAGTCAGAGAAGCTGCCCAGGCGATGGGCGTGGGCAAGTCCACGATGGACAAGTGGGTACGGCAACTAAAAGCAGAATGATCAGGCGGTCAAGTTGGTACAGCAACGCCAATGACGCCCAATCAACGAAAAATACGCGAGTTAGAAAATCGCATTAAGCGAATCGAACTGGAAAAAGAAATCCTAAAAAAGCTGCCGCACTCTTGATGTCAGACGCCTTGATGAACAATTTACGTTAATTGATCAACTGAAAACGAATTATAAGACGGTGGTGCTGGATTACATCATTGGTTATTACAGCCAGGTTAGGCCACACCGTCATAATCATGGGTTATCACCAAACGAGCGGACGGCTTTAAGCAGCAGGCGAAGCGATATTTTGAAGCACATTCA
>JAADGZ010000009.1 GCA_013152045.1 Gammaproteobacteria bacterium | reverse complement strand
GACCTTTTCAAGATCATCGACAATCGAAACATCAAGCCTGCCTACGCCGACGACTTCGCCGGCATCCGCACCGATCACTGAACTGCCGGGACGCACAATCGCGGCAGCCAGGCTCATGCCATCCGTATTTTGCACGGCATCAATCAACGCCCGCCCCATGCGGCCGGATGCACCGGTGATTGCTACTTTTACCATGAGTAAACCTTTATGTTTTGTTCCTGCAAAGAACAGGATTTGCAATGTTGGGCTTCACTGCGTTCAGCCCAAGCTACCTGTTTCCTTGCCACTCGTTCCTCGTACCTGAGTTCAAGGTTTCATATCCTCGAAGAACTTCTTCACTCCGTCGAGCCAGGTTGCCGCCTTGGGACTATGTTTAACCTTGTCGCCCTGCATGGAGTTCTCGAATTCTCTGAGCAACTCTTTCTGTTTTTTAGTCAGGTTGACCGGCGTTTCCACCGCAATGCGGCACAGCAAATCGCCCACTGCCCCGCCGCGCACAGCCTTGACGCCTTTTCCTCGCAGGCGGAAAAGCTTGCCGCTTTGGCATTCAGGTGGAACCTTTAGATTTACCCGACCATCCAGCGTCGGCACTTCCAGTTCGCCACCCAGTGCTGCCCGGGTCACACTGATGGGCACCTCGCAATAAAGATCGTTTTCATCACGGGTAAAAATAGGATGCGCTTTAACGTTGATATGGACAAAAAGATCCCCCGGTGGCCCGCCGTTTTCGCCAGCCTCACCTTCGCCGCTAAGACGAATACGATCACCCGTATCAACACCGGCTGGCACTTTGACTGACAGGGTTTTCTGCTTCTCGACCCGGCCATGGCCATGACAATGGTTACAAGGGGTTTCTATTCGTTTGCCGCTACCGTGACAATGCGGGCAGGTCTGTTGCAGAGAGAAAAAGCCCTGCTGCATACGTACCTGACCATGTCCGCCGCAAGTGGTACAGGTTGTAGCGCTAGTACCTTTCCGCGCGCCGCTGCCGTCACATTCATCACAGCTTACCTGAGTCGGTACACGGATATTAACCGAGGTACCTTTGACCGCATTTTCCAGCGATAATTCGAGGTTGTAACGTAAATCAGCGCCGCGATAAACCCGCTGTCCGCCACGACTTCCGCCACCGCCGCCACCAAAAATATCTCCAAAAACATCACCAAAAACATCACTAAAACTGGCACCACCCGCACCCGCGCTCGCCCCCATGCCTGCAGAGGGATCGACACCCGCGTGACCGAACTGATCATAGGCGGCGCGTTTTTGGGAGTTACTCAGGACGTCGTAGGCTTCCTTGGATTCTTTAAATTTTTCCTCGATCTCGTCCTTGTTATCACTATCCTGATTTCTGTCAGGATGATATTTCATCGCCATGCGTTTGAAGGATTTTTTAATTTCAGCTTCAGTCGCGTTACGCGAAATACTAAGAACTTCGTAATAGTCTCGTTTTGCCATAATTTATTTTACTATTTTAACCGTGAAAACTACGTCTATTTACTCTTGATTCATAAACGGCAAAAATCCGGAGCAGGAAATTCCCGCTCCGGATTCGACTTGCAGCAATAAATACTTACTTCTTGTCGTCGTTCACTTCTTCGAACTCGGCATCAACAACATCGTCAGATGAAGCACCAGACTCAGTAGCACCTCCGGCTGCTTCAGCACCAGCGGTCCCGGCCGCTTCCGCTGCTCCCTGCTCGGCATACATACGTTCTGCCATTTTTGCAGAGGCTTCGCTCAGAGCCTTGCTCTTCGCTTCGATATCGGCCATATCGCTACCCTTGAGGGCTTCTTCCAGATCCTTGATAGCCGCTTCAATCTTGCTCTTTTCATCCGCTTCCAGCTTGTCACCCATTTCTTCTATCGACTTGCGCGTAGCATGAACAAGGGCATCCGCCTGGTTGCGCGTATTTACTTCTTCCTGGAACTTCTTGTCCTCGTCCGCATGCGCTTCGGCATCACGAACCATTTTATCGACTTCATCATCAGACAAACCACTAGAAGCCTTGATCACGATGGACTGTTCCTTGCCCGTCGCCTTGTCCTTTGCGCTGACGTTGAGAATACCGTTGGCGTCGATGTCCAGTGCCACTTCAATCTGCGGTGTACCGCGCGGCGCAGGTGGAATGTCGGTCAGGTCAAAACGACCCAACGACTTGTTGGCATCCGCACGTTCACGTTCACCCTGTAACACATGCACGGTTACCGCACTCTGGTTGTCGTCGGCAGTCGAGAACACCTGGGTAGCCTTGGTCGGAATCGTGGTGTTCTTTTCAATCAGCTTGGTCATCACGCCACCAAGGGTTTCGATACCCAGTGACAGCGGGGTAACATCAAGCAGCAGTACGTCCTTAACATCGCCACCGAGTACTCCAGCCTGAATGGCGGCACCCATAGCCACAGCTTCATCCGGATTGACATCCTTGCGCGGTTCCTTGCCGAAAAAGTTCTTAACTACTTCCTGCACCTTGGGCATACGGATCTGGCCACCGACCAAAATTACATCGTCGATTTCCGAAGCAGATAGGCCAGCGTCCTTCAGTGCCATTTTGCAGGGTTCGATCGAGCGAGTGATCAGTTCCTCTACCAGCGATTCCAGCTTGGCCCGCGTCACCTTGATATTCAGATGTTTGGGACCGGAAGCATCGGCTGTAATATAAGGCAGATTGACGTCGGTCTGCTGGGTGGAAGACAGTTCAATTTTGGCTTTTTCTGCGGCTTCTTTTAGACGCTGCAACGCCAACGGATCGTTACGCAGGTCAATGCCCTGCTCACTCTTGAACTGTTCAACCAGATAGTCGATCAGGCGCATATCGAAATCTTCACCACCGAGGAAGGTGTCACCGTTGGTAGACAGCACTTCGACCTGATGTTCGCCGTCGATATCGGCAATTTCAATAATAGAAATATCGAAGGTACCGCCGCCAAGATCATAGACAGCTATTTTGCGATCACCTTCTTTTTTATCCATACCAAAAGCCAGCGCAGCTGCAGTTGGCTCGTTGATGATGCGTTTGACTTCCAACCCGGCAATTCTGCCTGCATCTTTAGTCGCCTGACGCTGGGAATCATTGAAGTAAGCCGGCACGGTAATTACCGCTTCCGTTACTTCTTCGCCCAGATAGTCTTCGGCGGTCTTTTTCATTTTCTGCAGGATGCGTGCAGCAATTTCCGGCGGCGCCATTTTCTTGCCATTGACTTCGACCCAGGCATCATCGCTGTTGTCGGCCTTGACAATTTTGTACGGCACCATACCAATGTCTTTCTGCACTTCATCATCCTGGAAGCGACGACCAATCAGGCGCTTGATCGCATACAGGGTGTTATGAGGATTGGTAACAGCCTGGCGTTTGGCCGGCTGACCCACAACCACTTCGTTATCACCAGTAAAGGCCACAATAGAAGGTGTAGTACGATCACCTTCGCTGTTTTCAATGACCTTGGGCTTGCCATTTTCCATGACCGCTACACAGGAGTTGGTAGTACCCAGGTCAATTCCTATAATCTTTCCCATTTTCGTCATTCTCCAAATCAGGGGTTATTTATCTAAATTCTTAAGTTGAGGTATAAATAGGGGCTTTTGCCCGAAGTTCAAGCCTTCTCGTCAATATTTGCGCCAGACTTTTCCGCGTCCTCGCCAGCTCTGGAAACCACCACCATAGCGGGGCGCACCAGGCGATCATTGAGTAGGTAGCCTTTCTGCATAACATTCATCACAGTATTCGGTGCATGTTCAGCCGATTCCTGCATGGACATAGCTTGATGCAGTTCCGGATCGAAGGCTTCACCTTGCGGATGCACCGCCTTGATACCAAATTTTTCGATCGTCGATAACAGCATTTTCAGGGTCAAATCGGTACCTTCCTGCAGCTTTTCCAGGGTAGCGCCTTCACCCATAGCCGCATCGCGTCCCATCTCCAGGCTATCGATAACCGGTAACAGTTCTTGCACAAAACGCTCAAGCGCATATTTATGGGCGTTTTCTACTTCGCGGGCCGAACGCCGACGCAGGTTTTCCATCTCGGCTTTCAGACGTAATATCTGATCCTGCGCTTCCACGAGGTTGGCTTCGGCCTGCTGCAGACTTTCTACCATATCGATATCATCGACGGTTATTTCCTGTTCATCCTGTTCTGTCTCGCTCGAAGTTTCAATCTCATCCGCTTTCACGTCGTTGTCGCTCATAATTGCTCCACGCTTTAAAATTGTTGCTAGTGGCTGATAGCTAGTGCTGATTTCTACTCGCTACCCCCCTAAATCCTGCATTATTTGGGGACGATTACTCAGAACTCAAGAGGGAACCAAGAATTTTTGCAGTCACATCGACAACTGGAATGACCCGATCATAGGCCATGCGAGTAGGACCGATCACGCCCAGCACCCCCACCACTTGATCTTCAATCCGGTAAGGAGCGGTCACCACCGAACATTCGCCGAAAGCCGAATAACCGGACTCCTCGCCAATAAAAATCTGCATGCCTTCGGCATGAATAGAGTGATCCAGAATATGCAGAATATCCTGTTTGGCACTGAAAGCCTCGAAAAGCTGGCGTAATTTATCCATATCCGCCATTTCCGCGTACTGCATCAGGTTGGTTTCACCGGCAATCACCAGATCGTCTTCATCAGACTCCGCCAGCACCTTGTCCGCCATATTCATCGCGACCTGCATGATCTGCTGCATATCATCACGCACCGTCTGCATGCTCTTATGCACCCCTTGGCGAATAGAGGATAATTCACAGCCGCTGAATTCACTGTTTAAATAATTGGCTACTCGCTGCAGTTCATCTTGGCTGTAGCTGCGCTCGGTATGGATAATACGGTTTTGCACTTCCGTCTCATTGACGACCAATACGACCAGGATGCGATTGGCCGATAGCGGAATGAATTCAATCTGTTGCAATAATACCGAGCCCATGCGCGGCAACATCACCACTCCCGCCATACCGGTGGTATGCGAGAGCAGCAAGGAGGCAGAATCAATCAGCTCCTCTGGCCGAACGCCTTTGTCCAATTCCAGTTTGAAATGATCAATAAGCGTATGCTGTAACGGCTTGACAGTAAGCAGGTTGTCTACGAACAGACGGTAGCCCTTTACGGTGGGGACCCTGCCTGCCGAGGTGTGCGGCGAGACCACCATGCCCCGCTCCTCAAGATCAGCCATGATATTGCGAATACTGGCCGAACTCAGGTTAACACCACTTTCCCGTGCCAACGTATTGGAACCCACCGGCTGGCCTTCGCTGATATAGCGTTCAACCAGAATTTTCAACAGGGAAAGGGAGCGTTCGTTTAAAGCAGGATGTGCAGACACATGGGACTCTTCGGCAACAGGAATAAAAGCAATTCATTTTTCAACAGACTCTCTATATTATATGGAAAGTGCAAACAGGGGAATGTCAAAATCACAATGAATAACTGCTTTAATAAAATCGGCCTGATTGGCAAATACGGCAACCCCCAGGTGGCGGAAACCGTCCACGAACTCGGCATGCTGCTGCAAAAACGAGGCTGCGACATTATGCTCGAACACGCCACCGGTCAGCTACTCTCAACCCAAGATCTGCCCTGCGCCAGTCTGGATGAAATCGGTCGTAACTGTGATTTGACTATTATAGTCGGGGGCGACGGCACCCTGCTGGCGGTGGCCCGCACCCTGGTGGAATACGATATCCCTATTCTCGGAGTCAATCTGGGTCGGCTGGGTTTTCTGGTGGATATATCCCCTGACGACATGGAAGAACGCATTAATGAAATCCTCGATGGCGAATATGAAGAGGAACATCGAATCCTGCTCAATGCTGAAGTTCAGCACAAAGACTCCCCCCCCAGCGAAAGTGATGCTTTCAACGATGTTGTGGTACATAAATGGGAAGTAGCACGCATGATCGAAACCGAGACCTGGGTGAACGGCCGTTTCCTCAACAGCATGCGCTCTGACGGGCTGATCGTCTCCACCCCCACCGGTTCCACGGCCTACGCTCTTTCCGGTGGCGGACCGATCATCGAACCGGGTGTAAACGCCATTCTAATCGTGCCCATTTGTCCCCACAGCATGAGCTACCGCCCCATCGTGGTCAGTGGCGACAGCGAAATCGAAATTCTGGTCAAGGAAAATATGCACTCCCATGCCCAAGTGACCTGTGATGGCCAGATTAACCTGGGTCTGGTCTCCGGTGACAAAATTCTAATCCGGAAAAAAGACAAATATATTCGCCTTATTCACCCACGTCAGCATAATCATTTTGAAATTTTGCGCGCCAAGATGCACTGGGGTGAACATTCATAAGTTCAGATACAAGATAAAGGGTACAAGATACAAGTCTCGTAGGTTGGTGCTGAGCAACGCGAAGCCCAACTGGCTGGTGGTCTACCTGAATTTCCTGGCTACCAGCAACTGCCAATGAGTATAATCGCCCCATGCTGACTCACATCCATATCTGGAATTTTGCGATTGTCGAAAAACTCGACCTCGAGCTTGAGGCAGGAATGACGGTGCTGACGGGAGAAACTGGAGCGGGTAAATCCATCCTGCTCGATGCGTTGGGACTGGCGCTGGGTGACCGCGCAGATAGCAGCGTAATTCGCCACGGGGCGGAAAAAGCGGAAATCAGCGTTACCTTCGATACCAGTACCACCACAGCCGCCGAAGCCTGGCTTAAGGAGCATGAACTGGACAGCGCCGAGGAGTGCATTATCCGCCGCACGATCAGCGCCAGCGGCCCCTCCCGTGCCTTCATCAACGGTAAACCCTGTCCCATTACCCTGCTGCGCGAGCTGGGGGAAATGCTGGTGGATCTGCATGGCCAGCATGAACATCACAGCCTGTTACGGCGGGAAATCCAGCAACAGTTGCTGGACGATTACGCCCATCATCCGGCTTTGCTCAGTGCTGTAGCCCAGGCCTTTAAACAGTGGCGGACTCTTAACAAAGATATGCAGGGACTGGACAAGCTGCGCAATGAACGGGCGTCTCGGCTCGAACTACTGCGTTATCAGGTCAGTGAGTTGGAAGCCCTAAACCTCGCTGAAGGAGAAAGCGATAAACTAGATGCCGAGCACAAACGCCTGGCCAATGCCCGCCAGATTCTGGAAAGCAGCGATCAGATCCTCAACCGACTGGAAGAAAACGATCAGGCATCAGTCCATACGCTACTAAGCCACAGCCTGTCCGATCTACAGTCCCTCGCCGCTATGGATTCAAGCCTGGAAAGCGCCGCAGGATTACTCGACAGCGCCAGTATCCAGATTAATGAAGCCACCACAGAACTGCGTCACTACCGGGACAATCTCGCCCTCGATCCGCAACGACTGGCCGAAATTGAAGAACGACTGGCCAGCATTACTGATCTGTCCCGCAAACACCAAATTTCAGCCGAAGAATTACCTGCACATTTCATCCGTCTGCAGGAAGAACTGACCAAACTGGAACAGGCGGATATCCGTGCCGGGCGTCTGCAGCAAGACATCGAACAGGCCCGAGCCAAATATCAGTCACAGGCGAAAAAACTCAGTCAGAGTCGAAACCGAGCCGCGAAAAAGTTCGCATCCCGAATTAGCGAACGCATGCAGCAACTGGGCATGGAAGGTGGCCGTTTTGAAATTGAACTGAAAC
>JAADGZ010000053.1 GCA_013152045.1 Gammaproteobacteria bacterium | reverse complement strand
AGTAATGCGGCATTTGCAAACAGGGTGCCGCTGCCAATGATTTCCCTTACCGCGCCGAGTATGACCAGCGCCAGGGTAAAGCCCAACCCCATCATCAGACCATCCACAGCGGACGGTGCTACCTCATTTTTTGAGGCAAAGGCTTCTGCTCGTCCGAGAATGGCGCAGTTGGTAACAATCAGTGGAATGAATAGTCCCAGAACTTTATGCAGATCATGTAACCAGGCATTCATGGCCATGTCGACCAGGGTTACGATGGCGGCAATGATTAAAACAAAAACGGGGATTCGAATTTCCGGTGTGATCAAGTTACGAAACAGTGAAACGGTCATTCCCGAGAGCAATAGCACGGCTGCGGTTGCCAGGCCCATGCCAAGGCCGTTAGTGGCCGTGTTGGTCACCGCCAGTAAGGGGCACAGAGCCAGCAGTTGGCTGAAGGTGATGTTATTGTCCCATAGTCCATCACGGATGATTTTTTTATAAGAGCTGGACATTTCTATTTCTCCTGCACTGTTTTTTCGGTACTTGCCTGCAGCAATTTGCCTTTATTTTGCGCAAAGAAATCAAGTCCGTTTTTGACTGCTTTGACCACCCCTCTTGGGGTAATGGTTGCGCCACTGAATTGATCAAAAACGCCACCGTCTTTTTTTACTTTCCATTCAGATTCTGGAAGGTTAGCAAAGGAGCGGCCATTAAAACGCAACACCCAGTGGCTTTTGGCAAGCTCGATTTTGTCGCCTAAACCAGGCGTTTCTGCATGCGATAGGATTCTTACTCCGGCGATTTCGCCGTTCTTTTTAATGCTCATGAGAACTTTGATATCCCCCGCATAGCCTTGCGCCGTGACGGTATAGGCAACCGCATTGATTTTGTTATTTTTGAGCGACTGATAAACCGTGAGAGGTTTATGATCCGGCCCGTCAAGGCTGAGTGTATTGGCCAGTAGATCATTGTCGTGCAGCTGATCAGGAAGAACCTGGCTTAGTGATGCCAGGACATCTTCTTTCTGGCGTTCAGCGATAGCATCATGGGTACTGATATCGCCCAGGATTAGCAGGGCGGCTGCAAGCATGGCAAAGCCACCCAGTAAGGCTCCATGGTAACTGGCGCGAGAACGATAAGAAGGCTGTTCAGATTTACTCATGACTTTTTACTCGTGGCTTCATCGGCATACTGAATAGGCTCACCTCGGTGAGTGCGACCATAGACGCGTGGTTTTATGTAATAGTCAATCAGGGGGGTGAGTGCATTCATCAGTAGTACCGCAAAGGCCACGCCTTCGGGAAAACCAGACCAGCTGCGAATAACATAGATCAGCAGTCCGCAGCCAACGGCATACAGAAGTTGCCCCTTGCCGGTAACCGGTGAGGTGACCAGATCAGTGGCAATAAAGAAGGCTCCCAGCATAAGGCTGCCGGATAGTAAATGATAAGCGGCATCGGGATAACGTAAGGGATCAAGCATATGCATGATAGTTGCCAGCACGGCCACCGTAGCGAGCATGGCCACCGGGATTCGCCAGCTAATAATACGCCGTGCGAGTAATAGCAAACCACCGGCTAAAATTAACAGGGCGGAGGTTTCACCCATGCTGCCAGCAGTATTGCCCCATAACAATTGAGTTAATGAGGGTTGATTAAGCAGAGCCTTCGATAGATCGATGCCCTGTGACAGTTGTGTGCGTATATGCCCAAGCAGGGTGGCGCTACTGATGCCATCCAGTTGTGCCGCATGGCCAAAGGTGACGTGCAGGCTGTCCATGAATCCGGGGGATCCAGCGGCGAATAGTGGGTGAGGCGCTACGAAGGTTGTTAGTTGCAGGGGAAATGAAATTAATAGCGCGACACGTGCAACCATGGCCGGATTAAACAGATTCTGACCTAGTCCGCCAAACACCTGTTTACCAATGACGATGGCTAATAATGAACCCACGACACCAACCCACCAGGGTGCCCAGGGTGGCAGGGTGAGAGCCAGTAACCATCCAGTAAGAACAGCCGAGCCATCTAGTAAAAAGGGTTTGATAGGACGTCGGGCGATCCACAAACTGAGAGCTTCAGCAATGATTGCAGTCAATACGGTGACGGTAAAAAGGAAAATAGCCGGCCAGCCGAATAGATAAAGACCATATGCAGTAACCGGTAGCAGTGCCAGCATAACCCATAACATCAGACGGTTAATGCTGCTGGTTTCGTGGGTATAGGGTCCACCAATGATGGGAACAGTTATTTTCATACTTCAGTCTCGGTAGTTTGAGCAGCGGCTTTTTTTCTTGCGGCTTCCTGGCGTCGACGCATCATGGCTTCGCGTTTAGCTTTCTTCTGATGCTCGATTCGTACGGCGCGTTGTTCGGCCAGACGTTTAGTCTCAGCCTGTTTATGTTCTGCTCGCTGGCGAAGGGTTAATTCACCTTTGGCATAATTGAAATATTGCACTAGCGGAACATGAGCCGGACAGACATAGGCGCAGGAACCGCAGGCAATACAGTCCATCAAGCCGAGGTCGACTGCACCCTGTAAATCACCATTGCGGGCGCGGGCTGCCATTTCCAGTGGGACCAAACCGCAGGGACAGGCGGTGACACAATTGGCGCAGCGAATGCAGGGCATGGGGGGCCGGATTGCGGTTTCTTTGGCGGTCAGTGCAATGACACCGTTGAAACCTTTTATTACGGGAACTTTGGTATCCGGTATGGGGTGTCCCATCATTGGTCCGCCGGATAGTATATGGCTGGGTTGTTCCAAAAAGCCGCCGCAGTAGTCAAGCAAATCCTGAACCGGGGTACCAATCAGTACATGCAGATTGCGCGGTTGCTGTATGGCGCCGCCACTGACCGTAACGACACGACTGATCAGGGGACGGCCAAAGCGAACCGCGTCGTGCACCGCATGGGCGGTGGCAACGTTATGGACTACGATTCCGATGTCTGCAGTGAGTGCGCGCGCTGGCGTTTCTTTTCCAGTTAACGTTTGTACCAGATGTTTTTCTGAACCCATGGGATAACGGGTGGGAACATTGATGACCTTTATTTTATTAAATCCGCTACTCGCTTCACGCATCGCGGCGAGAGCTTCGGGTTTGTTGTTTTCGATAGCGATTAACGCCTGTTCAACCTGCAGTGCATGCATCATGATTCTGATGCCATCCAGGATGTCGTCTGCCTGCTCGCGCATTAACCTGTCATCACAGGTTAGATAAGGTTCGCATTCGGCACCGTTGAGTACCAGGGTGTGTAATTCATAACGTTTGCGCAGCCCCAGCTTGACAGCAGAGGGGAACGTGGCTCCACCCATACCTACAATTCCGGCATCGGCTACGCGCTTTACAATTTCATCCAGGGTCAAGGTAAAAGGATCGACCTCTGCTGGTAATTCAATCCAGCGATCGTCGTGGTCCGGCTTAAGGGTAATGGTTCTGATTGGTAGGCCGGATGGATGTGGTGCCATGTAATTACCAATCGCCATAATTTGACCGGACGTTGGCGCATGTACCGCAGCTGAGATTACACTTTTACTATCGGCAAGAAGTTGTCCTTTTAGAACTTTGTCACCCTTACGGACTACCGGTTCGGCTGGGGCACCAATGTGTTGCTGCAGGGGAATGCGCAATAGTTTGGGCATGGGCATCGGCTCTATCGCTTTATTAGCCGATAGTTTTTTGCGATCATCGGGATGTACACCGCCACGAATTTTAAACAATTTCATTACAACTGAATCCTGTTTATACAACTGAAACCTGGGTTACAACGACGGCGTCTGGTTTAGGCCAATGCCAGTCCTGCAGGGTGATGGGGACTGGGCGCATGGCGACACATTCCGTTGGACAGATATCAACACATTTTTCGCAGCCGGTGCAGGCATCCGAGATCACCGTATGAATTTGTTTGGGACCGCCTGCCAGAGCATCCGTTGGGCATTGCTTGAAGCATTTGGTACAGCCAATACAAAGCGCTTCATTGACAAAGGCCACCATTGGGGCTTTATCTTCGACAGAAGAAAGATCAATGCTGACGCCTAGTTTGCTGGCCAGTTTCTCAACCAGAGCCAGACCACCCGGTGGGCAGATCGTAATTTCCGCCTGACTGTTGGCAATGGCATCTGCTGCTGCTGTGCAGCCGGGATACCCGCACTGACCACATTGCGAGCCGGGTAGCAATTCTTCGATTTCCGCCTGTAGCGGATTGCCTTCTACTTTAAGGTAACGTGAGGCAAGACCCAGCAGATAGCCAAGCGCAATACCCAGTATGGTTAGGCTGGTGATAGCAGCAAGCATAATTCCTCCTAAGATGTAACCAGTCCGGAAAAGCCCATAAAGGCCAGTGACAGTAGACCGGCAACAATGAAACCGATGGGGGCACCGGCAAACGCTTTGGGCACATCCGACAGTGCCAGACGTTCACGCAAACCGGAAAAAATAAGTAATACCAGGGTAAAGCCCACCGCCGAGCCAAAGCCGTAAAGTACGCTTTCAACAAAGCCATGGTGCTGTTGTACATTAAGCAGGGCAACGCCGAGCACGGCACAGTTAGTGGTAATCAGGGGCAAAAAGATACCCAGTACCTGATACAGGGCTGGTGAAACCTTTTTTACCGCCATCTCGGTAAATTGAACCACTGCAGCGATCACCAGGATGAATGTCAGAATGCGCAAGAAACCGAGATTCAGCGGTTGTAATACATAAAACTCCAGTAGCCAGCTGGCGACAGCGGCAAGGGTCAAGACAAAGGTGGTGGCCAGGCCCATGCCCAGGGCACTATCCACTTTGTTGGATACCCCCATAAAAGGGCAAAGACCTAGAAATTTGACCAGTACAACATTGTTGACCAGCGCGGTGCCTAATAGCAGGAGCAGGTATTCAGTCATTGTTTATGCAATCCCATTCTCGTTTGAATGAGGCAATGCATTAACCATACCAGTGAATTTCAGATCACTCATAAGTAGCAAAAACGCCTTGTTTCAGGGCATGCACAAGGCTCCATGTTCAACTGCGTGCAAAATAATCTGTTCTAAAGCCAACAATATTTGAAGGTTGGTGTTGTTGAATGTGAAAAAGGCGACAAACCATGCGCCTAGACCGGGCGGTACAGGTTGTGGCTGCTATGGCATATACTTTGCAAAACTATTGTGAGTAACGAGGTATAGATAGGCAGTAGCCCAGAATTTGGAGTGAGTCCATGAGTAGTGATTTAACCGATGTTCAAGGTGAATATGACTGGGTTGATGCCCTGGGGAATTTTTTTGCGTCACCGCCGGCGGATGTACCGCCTGAGGTGCTGGAAGCATTTGCCGTGATTCAGAACCACGGGCAGGTATTACCGCCGCGGCTTTTCTATGAAGTGGTCGAGCAATCCTCTATTGCTATTTCGATTACCGATAACCAGGCCAATATTTTATATGTGAACCGCGCCTTTCAAAATTTGACCGGTTATTGCAGTGATGAACTATGGGGCGAGAACGAGTCTATTCTTTCCTACAAAGGAACGCCAAAAACGATCTATCGGGAACTCTGGACAAGCATTTTATCCGGCAAGTCCTGGAACGGAATGCTGGTTAATAAGCGCAAGGACGGCAGCCGTTATCTGGCTGAAGTTACCGTGGCGCCGGTTTCTTGTGCGCGAACAGAAGCGCATTATTTTCTCGGCATGCACCGTGATGTTACCGCCCTGCATAATCTCAAGAACAAGGTTCACAACCAGAAAGAGTTGATTGAATCTGTGGTGGATCATGCGCCGATGGCGATTGCCTTGCTGGATATGGAAGGCAAGGTGGTATTGGATAACCGGGCCTATAAGACCTTGATGGCCGATCTCGGTGGGCGTGAACCGGCTGAACTTATATTGCAAAGCGCAAATAGTATTATTAGTGAAGATTTTAAAACTGCCTGCGCCAAAGGCTATAGTTTTGAACATCAGGAAGTCAGGCTGTTTCAGGGATCGGGGCGGGAAGCGCGCTGGTTTTCCTGTTCCGCCAACTGGATCAAGGAATTTGATCTACGTGCCGAATCGTATTTTGATTCGGACAGACAAAGTGGTCTGTTAGTGGTGGCGAATGAAATTACACGGCAAAAGCGCGAGCAGGAACAGGCGCGTATTAATGCGGTACAGGCACTGATGATGGAACAAAGCGCCACTCTGAATATGCAGGAAACCTTGTCGGGGGCTATTTTTCAGATGCAGGGGCCGCTTAATATGATTGAAGCTGCGGCTGAAATGTTAAAGCGTCAGGAACCGGCACAGGCGCATTTATGCAACACGCTCAAGCAGGCTCTGGATGCTGGTCATCAGGCGGTAGAAACTTTACGCGCCTCGATTCCGGGGGAAGTCAGTGAAGCCACGGGGCCGGTGAATATCAATGATGTGGTTCGGGATGTGCTCAACGTGATGGCCGCACGCCTGTTAGCTGAAGGTGTGGTGGTTGATTGCAGACCGACGGAATCTTTGCCGTTTATTACCGGCCAGGCCGGGAAATTAAGAGCCTTGGTTAAATATCTGCTTGATAACGCTATCGATGCGCTGCGTGAACCGGGGAACTGGCAACGTGAGTTTATGATTATAACGAAGAACAATAATGACGAACGCATCGAGTTATGGGTTCAGGACATGGGGCCCGGTCTGGCAACCGAATTACGCTTCAAGGCGTTTGAACCTTTCTTTAGCAACTGGAATAGCAGACGCGGTCATTCCGGTATGGGGCTGACGATGGCGCAGCAAATCGCCGTTGAATATGGCGGTGAAGTTGAAGTGGACACAGAATACAGCAATGGTTGTCGCATCAAGGTTTCTATTCCTGTGGATGGCGGACAACAATGAATAAAGCAGAGGCAAATTGCATGCACAAAACTGATTTACGTAGTAGCCTTCTGGAGTCAGAGCTGGAGATTCTTTATCTTGTCAGCCAGGTGCTGAGTCGTTCTCTGAATCTGCGGGAAACCTTGGCGGAAGTCCTCAAGCTTTTACATGATGAGGGACAGTTGAGCTATGGCATGGTCAGCTTGCTGGATGAAGAAACCAGTGAACTACAGGTCGTAGCCCTGCATGGTCATGAGAACAGTTTCACTCGCGATGTTCGTTATCGCGTGGATGAAGGGGTGGTTGGCGATATCATGCGCCAGGCCGAGCCAGTTGTGCTCCGACGCATTGCCGATGAACCCAAGTTTCTCGGTCGTCTCGGGGTGTATGATGTCAACCTGCCGTTTATCGGGGTACCGATTCGAAGCGGTGATGATGATCCGCTCGGTGTTTTCACCGCACAGCCTTCATTTTGCAGTGACCTCATCAATGAGCAGGCCCGTTTCCTGGAAATGACGGCTAACCTGATTGCCCAGACGGTATATCTTTCAAGAGAAGTGGCCAATGAAAAACGAGAGCTGAGAGAAGAACGCGATCGTCTGCGCCGAAAAGTAAAAAGCAACCACAGTTTTAAAAACATAGTTGGCCACAGCCAGGTCATGCAGACCGTATTCGAGCAGGTGCGACAGGTCTCCAAATGGAATACTACGGTATTGATACGCGGTGAATCGGGTACCGGCAAGGAATTAATTGCCAATGCCATTCATTACAACTCGCCGCGAGCGAATGGTCCCTTTATCAAACTCAACTGCGCCGCACTGCCTGACAGCCTGCTTGAATCCGAATT
>JAADGZ010000218.1 GCA_013152045.1 Gammaproteobacteria bacterium | reverse complement strand
TTCACCACAGACCAGCAACAAACGCTGCTGCGCCTGTTCAATCACGGGAAAAGTCAGACTCACGCGCCAGGCTTTCAATTTTTCGACATAGACTTCGGCCACGCTACGTGTGCGTTCATCGAGTATGGATGTTCCTGGAAACAGGGAGGCGGTATGGCCATCTGCCCCCATGCCCAGCATGATAAGATCAAACTTGATCCGCCCCTGTTTGTCATGTGGCAGCAGCTCATCCAGGATCTTTGCATAGTTAGCCGCCAGCAGCGCTGTCGACTGCGCCGGTTCTGCGGAGGCCAGCAGTGCATCATCGACGATGGGATAAATATTGGCCGCTGGAATAGCGACATGATCCAGCAGTGTCTGCCTGACCATACGGTAATTGCTGTCGGGGTGATCCCGCGCCACCATGCGCTCATCGCCAAAGAACGCATGTACCCGTGACCAGTCGATCTTTTCCTGGTAGTCCTCCAGGAGCAAATAGCGGTGCAAATATTTGGGGGTGGAACCACCCGAGAAAGCCACATAGAACGCGCCGCGTTCCTGAATGGCCTTAGTGGCACACTGCAGCCAATACTCGGCTGCCGCTTTTGCCGTCATCTCGACCGTGCCTTCGATATGAATATTGTTTTTGCTGTTCATGAAATTTCGCCCGAGTATTTTTAGATCATGACGAAGAACAAGGATCGGGAATATTGTTGCTTTTCCTCGCCACTCGTCCCTGGCCTCTCGCAACTTAATTTGGTGCCGAAGAGAGGATTTGAACCTCCGACCTACGCATTACGAATGCGGTGCTCTACCAACTGAGCTACTCCGGCAAAAGAAATAGAACTCGGCCACCAGAAGTACCGATGGCATACTGGAATTATACTGATGTCAGCGGGAAGGATAAATGAGAAAGAATCACTAACAGAAAGTTTTTCGTATTTTTACTGAATATTACCGGCATCGGTATCCGCATTGCGAACCCGATAAATGATATCGACGCGTTCTGCTACCGTGCCCTCAGGCAGTGCGGGCAAATTCGTCACCAACATATGGCCATCCTCAATATCCGATAGCATACCCGTATCTACATTATAGTAATGATGATGATCGCTGGTATTGGAATCGTAAAATACCTTGGTAGGATCCACTATAATTTCACGAATCAGCCCCTTTCTGGCAAACAAACCCAGGGTATTGTAAATCGTTGCCTTGGAGGCCTTCTGCTGCTCAGAATTTAGCTGCGATAACACCTGCTCGGCAGACACATGCTGCGGCCGGGCAAACAGGATATTGGCAATTTCAACCCGTTGCTGAGTAGGCGTAATGCTGTACTCAAGCAAAAGCTCAATTGCGCTGTATTTTGGCGTATCATTTGTGACTTCAAGAGTTTCCATAAGTACAAATTATAACGTAAGAATTTGGATAAAGTCCAATTTGCACTTGATCTTGGTCAATTTAACCATTAATGAAATGTGGATGTTGCATAGGCCTGGGGCGACAAAATCGGCTCACGCTCAAGCAGAATATCCGCTAGCAAACGTGACGATGCCAGCCCCAGCACCACCCCGTTGCGGAAATGACCACTATTCACATACAAGCCCGCTATTTCCGGATGTGCCCCTATATAAGGAATACCTTCAGGCGAGCCAGGACGCAGCCCCGCCCAATGATGCTCGATATCAAGGTTTGCCAGAGCCGGAATCAGGCGCAGAGCCTCAGCCGCTAACGCTTTGCGTGCCGATTCTGTGGTAGATCGATCAAAGCCGGTCTCTTCCAGTGTGCTGCCCACCAACACCCGGCCATCTCGGCGGGCAATGACATAACGATCCTGGCTCAGGACTATACGCGAAACCAGTCCGGGTTCCCCGCGATAGAGAATCATCTGTCCGCGCACGGGCCTGATGGGTAAATCCAGTCCCGTCGCTGCCAGCAGTTTACCGCTCCATGCCCCTCCCGCCACCAGCACATTGGCGGCTGAGATAGTCTCATGTTCAAGCACTACCCCTTGCACCTGCCCGCGTATCTGCGCCAGAGTTTTGACTTCACTATATTCTCTGATCTCAACACCCTGATTAACAAGACTTTGTTTTAACGCCTTTAGCAAGCGCGGATTGCGCACATGAGCAACCTCGGGTAGCCAGAGCGCCGTGTCGTCTGACACCACTCCCAGCGCAGGTTCCAGAAAATGAGCCTGCGCTGCATCCGCTTGCTCCAGTCGGTACCCCCAGCTTTGTGCCCAGTTTTCTGCCACAGCAGCTTCTTCTGTATCCAGAATCAGCAAACCGTTTTTCTGCCATTGAGGATCAATACCGCTTTGCTCATGCAGTTGCTGAATAAACGCCGGGTAATGCGTCTGACTCCAGCGCGCCAATGCCGTTACCGCATCGGCATAACGCCAGGGATAAAGCGAAAGAATCCCGCCGCCAGCCCAGGAGGCCGCCATCCCACACTGCCCCTGCTCAATAATTGTCACCGAGAGACCGGCACGACGTAACTCCCATGCGCTGAGCATGCCGATCAATCCACCGCCTATAACAACACAATCACGCATCTTGGACTCCGTCTAACTATTAAAGATCACGCTATTATGCCATTAATTCGTCCCTTGACCTTCGCTCATAGAACTGCCAACTTGCTCACGTTTCCATGCTCGCCGTGACCATTCATCCGGTATTTGAATCGCTCTGTCGGATGTTCGCTGAATCCTGACTCCAGATAGCCTATAAACTAACGCATGAAACATTCTTACGGATTAACCCTGATCGAACTGATGGTCACCCTGGCTGTATTTGCCATCGTCGCGGTGCTGGCATTTCCAGGATTCAAACTTTATCAACAAAACAGCAACCGGGTCAGCCAGATCAACGACTTGATTGCAACCTTCAATTTGGCCCGCAGTGAAGCCGTAAAGCGCAATCTAGCCGTCTCTGTTTGCGCCAGTGCCAACCAGGCTAGCTGCAGTAAGGTTAATGACTGGACCACGGGCTGGATCGTATTTGTCGATGACAACTTGAATGGGGTAACTGAGGCAACAGACGGAAATGGCGTCTTCGATGGTGCTGCAAATGAGACCACACTTCTGCAAGCCCACGGTCGCTTATCCGGTGCCAACGTAGTCTATAGCGATATTGCAAATGCGGCGGTGGCCGTCAGATTTAACGGCCGAGGCATGCCAACTGTTTTTGATGCCTCCGCCAGCACCGCCACCACGGCCACCTTTATGCGTTGTGATGATCGCCGCAATACCGATAGCAACCCAGATGCCAATGCCCGTGCCATTATTCTGACCACATCCGGACGCACGCGCCTGTCACGAGACAGCGATAAGAACGGCGTTCAGGAAAATGCCACGAATGTTAATCTCAAATGTCCGTAATATAAACAAACGGTCTGAAAGTGAATTTAACTATGAGCCATATTGACAACAAAACCACGCACAAAATGATACAGGGCATGACCCTGGTTGAGGTCATGATCGCCCTGGTCATACTCTCGGTTGGCCTGCTAGGACTAGCAGGCCTGCAGATTCACGGCCTGCGCGGCAGCTCCAATTCCAACTCGCGGGTCCAGGCCGTTTTTATCGCCTCAGACATGGCTGAACGCATGCGTGCAAACTCCTTAGAGTTCAATACTAATCTGGCATATAAAAATATCACTTTAAACGCCAGCGCCTGCGGTGTACAACCAACCAACTGCAATACTGCCAACTGTAGCACCACCCAGCTTTTCAGCTTTGACAACTTTCAAATCTGTCAATCCATGGCGGACAACCTGCCGTTTGGCGCGACCATGACGGTGACCTGTGATCTTGGCGCCGCCTGTGTCCCCAACACTTCCCATACTCTGACTCTGAGCTGGAATGATCTGCAAGATGCCAATATTGATATTAGTAAAAATCCAAACCTGAAAACAATCACACTGCAAATACAACCATGATGATGAATCTGAAACATTCACAACAACGTGGACTGACCCTGATTGAACTCATGGTCGCCCTGGTTATCAGCCTGCTGATTCTGGCGGGACTATTTACCGTCTATCAATCGAACCAGCGCGGCTACCGACTTAATGAGGGCCTGATGCACACCCAGGAAAATGGCCGTTTTGCGATCGATTTTCTCAGTCGTGATATTCGTATGGCAGCTTTCCCTGCTAAAAACACCACAATAAAGGGTGTTCTATTCAGCGGCAGTCAAAATGATGTGGTTGACACCAGCAACCATCCCAGTCCCAGTGACGCCCTGACCCTGCGACACGGCACAACCGGATTATTAACAGCAGACTGTGCCGGTAATACACCCGGCAATGTAGATACCGCAAATTCAATGCTGAATACAACATTGAACCAATATGATATTCGCAATACCGGTCGCATCAATAACCGTGGTCAATCTATTTACGCCCTCTATTGCAACGGCAATGAACTGGTCGAGGGAATAGAAAACATGCAGGTACTCTATGGAGTTGACACCGACTATAGCCGAGACTACATCACCGACCAGTACTTCACCAGTAATCAAGTACCAAATCAGGACTGGTCCAGAGTCGTAACCCTGCGCATCGCTCTGCTCGCCAGTAGCGTCGATGAACGAGCATCCGCAGCCAGTGCAAAAACCTTCGATCTGTTGGGAACAACCTTGGGACCCTATAACGGTACAGTAACCGGCATCGCTAGCGATCAGAAAATACGCCGCGTCTACACTACCACCATTCTTCTTCGTAATAACATCACCCCGTAATCCAGGTAGGAAATCAAAATGACATTATCTGCAACTCATACTGTCACGGGCATTAAAAAACAGCGAGGGATCGTACTCGTCGTCGCGCTGTTAATCCTGGTAGTCATGACCGTACTCAGCGTCAGCATGCTCAGCTCCACGACGCTGGAAGAACGCATGGCCAGTAACCTGCAAAGTCAAAACGCCACCTTCCAGGCTGCCGAGTCCTGTATTCGCACAGCCCTTCTGCCAAGCAACGAATCCCTGCGTAAGACCGCTGTAATCAATTATGACCCCAATATCCAGAACACCCCGGTTAACTGTTCATTTAACGGTGTTAACCCCACAGTTACTTTCAGCATCCCCGCTACAACAAGCAATCAGGGGATTGATAGTCTGTCAGGCACGAGCTTTGGTACCGCAGGGGCTAACCCACTTATCCTGACCAGTACCGCAAGCCTCGTTTCAGGCAGCAGCAACACGATTGAGGAAGTAATTCAACAAATGGGGCCGCCACGATAGTAAAGCACCCTTTACTGATCACGACATTATCCGGAGAACTATTATGAAAAAAATTATTAGCACTGTTTTTTATCTATCTCTACTGATGCTGCCATTAAGCCTGCGGGCTGAAACTGATGTGCTTGATACAGCCATTGAAGTAATCAGTATAAGCATTAGTGTCGATGACTCACTCAATGGCTATGCCATTGTCAAACGCTGTCCTACCTGCGCTGACCTCCAGTTAAGTATCGACCGTACAACCCAGGTAAGCAGCCGTGGGAAAAACATCTCTCTTCATAAACTCAACCACCTCAAAACGAATTACGCTCTCGTAGTTTATGATCCAAAAACAAACCATGTAAAAAAAATAGTCTGGTAAGCATGTAGTTTGCTTACCCGGTTTCTGTCATTTTAGTAACATTTTAGTGAGGTGCGTCATGCGTACTGCAAGCAAAAAAGTAATTTTGGCTCTGGCTACTGCCCTTTATATTATCATGAGTGGTACACCACTATACGCAGATGACACCGAGATCTTTACCGGCATAGCAACCGGTTCGACCTCAGCCAAACCCAATGTTCTCTTTATCATTGATACTTCAGGCAGTATGAGTAGCTCTGTTGGACTAAATAAAGATGTATACCATCCTACCACTACTTATTCAGGTAGCTGCGATACCAGCCTTTATTACTGGAGCAATACTGGCACCCCCCCGGACTGCAGCACCTCAAACCAGCATCTCAAAATTAGTTCATTCAAATGTAATGATGCCTCGTCTGCATTCAGCACCAGTGGGTCTGGCTATTATATCGGCCGTTTAGCACGCTACCTCGCCTCCACCTCTGGAGACTATTGGACAAAACTAGCTGACAACACTACCGAATATGTCGAGTGCGCTGCCGACTATGGTGTACATGGCGATGGCGTCAACAGCAGTAATCTCTATCCTGCCGATCAAAATAATAACGGCCCCTGGAAAGCAAATAGCAGCAACGCCATCGACTGGAATACTACCGGTGACTCCTATACGATTTATACTGCCAATTATATTAACTACCTCAATACTCCCGGTACACACACCCATCTGACCCGTCTACAGATCGTTCAACACTCGCTCAAAAATCTGATCGACAGCTCATCGGGTATTAATGCCGCCATGATGCGTTTTGACGCCAGCCAACACTGCCATTGGTGGGGCTGCAGTTCTCTTAGTAAAGGTGGCAGTTTTGCCGAACCCATGCAGGATATCAACAGTTCCAGCCGCGCCGGATTCAAGAGCAGCATTGACAATCTAACAGCCTACGGCCTCACACCACTGGCTGAAACCTTGTATGAGGCCATGCTCTACTATCGGGGTGCGAAAGTTTATTTTGGTAAGAATGCCGTTCCCACCAATGTCAGCAGCGTTCTTGACCCCAGTGATACCAACCGTTACAAGAGTCCAATCAAGTTTCAATGCTCGAAGAATTTCGTCGTCCTGCTAACCGATGGCGACCCGGTGGGTGATAGTGATGCCGATACGCTTATCAACAACGGCAATCAGGCAGCGCCTATCAGTGGTACTTTCCCTGGTGTCTCCAGTAGTTGCGCTTATTCTGCTAACGACTGTCTCGATGAGCTTGCCGGCTATATGTATAACAATGATCAGTCAGCTAGTTTACCGGATACGCAAAACGTCATTACCTACACCATTGGTTTTGGTGGTAATATCGGAAATCCGGGATTATTGAAAGAGACGGCAAAAAAAGGTGGCAGCACTGGAGGTATACTTGACCCCAGCGTCGGTTACTTCGAAGCAACTTCGGCTAACGACCTTGCCAAAGCATTTACTTCGATAATAACCGATATAGGAAAAGTCAGTACCACCTTCGTATCTCCTGCGGTATCGGTCAACGCCTTTAATCGACTGACTCATCGAAGCGAACTGTATTTTGCCCTGTTCCGCCCAACCATAAACTACCGCTGGCCAGGTAACCTGAAAAAGTATGAACTGATACGTTCTGTAACGGGAGATCCCAGCTCTGATCTGATTATTGCCGATGTAAGCGGAAACAATGCCGTTGATCCCAATACCGGTTTATTTACCTCAACCGCCAAAAGTTATTGGAGCAACTCGGTCGATGGTGCCGATGTTGAAAAAGGCGGCGCAGCCGAAAAATTGCCTTCCCCGGCCAGCCGCAGGATTTACCCCTTTACCGGGACTGATAGCGCGTTACTGCCACCACAGACCAGTTCCGTTATTCTTGAAAATGCAAACAACAAGCTACTCGACAGCAATACCGCCCTGAGCAAATCCCTGTTGGGACTACCCGCTACGGCCAGTGCTACCGATCGCACCGCTCTGATTCAATGGGCTCGTGGCGTAGATGTGCTGGATGAAAACGGCAATGGTTCAACCACCGATACACGCCAGGCAATTGGTGATCCCCTGCACAGCAAACCACAAATGGTCACCTATAAGGGAACTACGGATGCCAATATTGACATCACACTCTATATGACCACCAATGAGGGCTTTCTGCACGCCATTGACGCCAGAACCGGGCTTGAGCAGTTTGCCTTTATCCCCAAGGATTTATTAACCAACCTGCCGATGCTAAAAGGCAACTCAACAGCGACTAGCCGTCTCTATGGTCTGGATGGTCCCATGACGGTCTGGCACAACGACCTCAACAATGATCTGCTAGTACTCAAGACGGACGGTACGGCACAAACGGGTGAGCATGTTTACCTATACTTTGGCATGCGCCGAGGCGGCAGAAACTACTATGCTCTGGATGTTACCGACCGCAGCAACCCCAAGCTGAAATGGGAAATCAAAGGCGGCACGGGTGATTTTGCCGAGCTGGGACAAACCTGGTCGAAAATGACTCATGCCAAAATCAAGTTTAACGGCTCTGATAGAGATGTGCTGATCTTCGGTGGTGGCTATGATACCAATGTCGATAGTACCACCCTACCCGCTGCAGATAATATGGGCCGGGCATTATATATCGTCGATGCCGAAACTGGTCAGCGTTTATGGTGGGCCAGCATCGCCAGCTCCAATGCCGATCTGAAACTGGCTGATATGAAAAATGCACTGACCGCCAATGTGACAGCCTTTGACAGCACCGGAAATGGCTACGTGGATCGCATCTATGCCTCCGATACAGCGGCTCGAATCTGGCGCTTTGATCTCAACGACAGCAATACCGGCGCAACCAATCTCATGACCGGAGGAGTGATTGCTGATCTAAACGGCACCGCAACCAATGTAGCCAGTAGTGCCGCAGCTGCAAACAACCGTCATTTCTTTTCTGCGCCGGATGTGGCCTATGTCCGTCAGGGCAGCCAGGAATATCTGACTATCGCGATTGGCTCAGGCTTCCGCGCCCACCCATTGGAAACCACGATCAAGGATCGCTTTTATGTAATTCGGGACAGCGATGTCCGTGGCCCGGCCAAAGATGCCAACGGTAAAGCCATCTACACTACCATTACGGAAAATGATCTTTATGATGCCACTAAAAACCTCGTCGGCGAAGGCACCCAGACTCAGATTGATGCCGCCCGCCAAGCGCTGAATACCAACAATGGCTGGTACATTAAACTCAATCAGGATGATGGAAGCTTTCTGGGTGAAAAAGTGCTGGGTAAATCCATCACTATCAATAATATTCTCATATTCACCAGTTTCACCCCCATAGCAAATACCCAGACTACCAGTTGTGCACCCGGAAAAGGAACATCAACAGCATGGGCCATCAACCTGCTCGATGCACAACCGGTATTCAACTTCTGTAATAACGGCAGTCTAAAGCGTTGTGACCGTAAGGGTAATCTGAATGTGACTGGCCTACCCTCCAGTCCAAACGTCATCTTCACAAAAGATGGAGGAACCAGCATTATCGTTGGAACCAAGGTACTCAAGGATAAGAATAAGAAAGATGTGGAGCCAGTTAACGAAAACTTCTTCACAGTAGACTACTGGAATGCCAAGTAGCATGATCCTGGCCGGTGCCATTATTATGGTATCGGCCATTTTCTAACACCTGATAAAACACAGAAAAATGAGAATTCATAGAATCTATATTTCTAAAACTCGCAACCAGGGCTTCACTCTGATTGAGGTAATGGTGGTTATCGCCATCATCGCCATTCTCGCGGCTATTTCCTGGCCAATTTACCAGGCGCAAAGACTCAAAAGCCAACGCACCGAGGCCATAGCGATAGCCTCCATGCTACGCCTGGAAATGGAACGTTGCGCCTCTAATAACAATGGTGTCTATGTTAATGCCTGTATTACTACAGCAACTGATGCCGTTGTTCCTGTGGTACGTGCAAAATATGATCCAACGGGTTCACGCGGAGATCTTTATAGTACCGCTGTCGCTATAACCGGCGCAGGTGCAGGCTATAACATTACCATTAGCAACATCCCCAACACTAGAGCTGGCGCTAATGTATCCATTAACGACAACGATTGCGATATATTCACGATTAATAATTTGGGAGTCAAAGGCTCGTTAGATATCAATGGCACCGTTAGCAATACCGTGCGTTGCTGGGGCAGCAATTAAGCGTAGTTGCCTCATTCCCATGCTCCTGCGTGGGAATGCATGCCGGAATCAAGCTTTACGTTCGTGGTGAGCTCTTCGACTTTGCTCAGGCGAGCCTTATCAAACCATGAAGGTAAAAAAGCGATGTTTGAAGCTATTTACCCTTCGACAAGCTCAGGGTGAACGCTTTTGACTGGATCAGGGTGAACGGTTTTGACTGGAGAGGAATTCGGAACCCATATTTAGAGGTTCTTTATTTGGGCGGGTCTATTTAGGCTGAATCGTCAGGATCATTCTTTAGGACTTTTTTTAGATCTTCTTTAGATCCTGCGGTAAAGAAAAAACAACATTCTCTTTACTTCCCATATCCTGCACTACATCGCTCGCACC
>JAADGZ010000254.1 GCA_013152045.1 Gammaproteobacteria bacterium | reverse complement strand
CTCGCTATATATGGGCAGATATCATGTTGGCCTTACTACTGAATAGGTGGGTCAAATTTAAATGCCAATACCGGGTCAGTTTTAAATGCTTATTGACACCTATGACACCGACTATCAATCGGTATTTAAATATATGCCTTACTTGCAGGTATACTTCAGACCATGGAAATCTATCAATTGTGCAAATTTCTCCAGCTTTTTCTGACGACAATAATTTTTAGCAAGAATGACAATCACCCCAGAGATATTATCGTCTTTGCCCACTAATTCTCCGTTCAGTTTTATGAATTGAAGAATGGTCTTTTCTTCCAGCCCAAGTTGTCCTGTCAGCCCATAAAGAGAATAAAGCGATTTCAAACGTCCATACAATTTGAATTTATCATCTTCATTTTCCCTTAAAATGGAGATAGATTCTAAAACTAGGTCAATAGCCTGATAATATTCTCTGTCTAATATGAGGAGTTTGTAATAAAGATTACGGCTCAATATGGTTGTGTTATTTTCGGGGCCTAAATATTTTTTGGACAGGTTATATGCTTCGCTAATCCGGGAAGAAATTTCTTTCAGACGGTTTGCTTTATCATAATAATAATTGAGGTTTTTTAGCTGATTAATATATCTGGTACCATTCTGCTTATCGAGGGCTTTACAGCCTTCAAGCATCTGTTCGCCATACATAATCGCACGGGCCCATTTTTTCTGACGGGCTGCCTTATCTGCCTTTAATATAACCTTTCCCAGTTTTTTTTCTGTCCAGTATGTCTCATCAGCAGCAACTGAGCTGATTAGAAATACAAGCAGTAGAAAAGGAATAAAAACATATATTCTTTTCACTAAAATTCCGTCCCGATAAATTTATATTTTGGGCTACCATAGGTCTTTTTGTTACTGAAAGGAAGCCATAGAATTTCTGCAAACCATCTAAAATCAGCTATAGTTGTTGAAATCATTTTGTTATTTTGACTATAAATATCTTTTTAAGGGTGCGATTTTATAGGCCTTGCGCGTCTTAATAGTTAAGATAGTTACGTCTGTTGGCCAAATATCCAGAACGGCGATTAGTCATGATATGGTAATCTGTAAAGGTGAATATGTTATATGGATACAAACATCGAAGAAATTGAGGCTCCCACGTATGAAAGGCCTGTACAAAATTCGACGAAATCAGGAAAGTATGAGAGCCTGAGTAATTTATACAGTCGTTTTTGGGAAGATATCTGTAAATATGTAAACAGTACCTTTGGAAGTGGCCCGCCCGATCCAGAGGATATAGCACAAGCCGTATTTACCAATTATGCCGCTTTGGATAATACGGCTGAAATAGAAAATCCACGCGCTTTTTTGTATCGGTCTGCCCATAATATGGTGGTAAGCCATCATCGCAAAGCCGCAACACGCAGACGGTATATGGTGGAGCAAAAAAACAATAACCCTATCCGGGAACGTGACGATATCCATCCTGAACGTATCCTGATAACCAGAGAGAGGTTAGCTCTTTTAGAACGGGTAATGTGGGAAATGCCGGCAAAACGAAGGCGCATGCTGGTACTAAACAGATTTGACGGGCTAACATATGCAGAGATTTCGCGCCAATCAGGTCTGTCACAATCCGCGGTTAAAAAACATGTAATGAAAGCCCTAGCAGATTTCAATAAGGCCTTAAAACGAACAGGATTAAAGACTGAAAAGTCGGAGTTAAACAGATGAATACGCTCAATAACAAACATAATCAGATTGAAAAGGCAGCCCATGAATGGCTCATGACAATCATGTCTGATAAAGCTACCGATGCAGATATTGAAGCTTTTGTAGCATGGCGGGATAAAAACCCGGAGCATGGGGAAGCCTATGCGGGCATCAGTCAGATATGGAATGAACTTGGTGTGTTGGCCCGTTCCCCACAAGGAGAAAACCTGCGGCTATCTGTGGATGAAAGAGTGCAAAAAGAGAATATCTTTACCGTTTTCATTCAGGCCGCTAAACAACGGCTGAGTTTGCCACAATATGCACTTGCTTCTGTTACAGCAATTGTGGGCATTGTGTTTTTTATGCAGCAAACCCCGACATTCACCCCTGAAGTTTATCAGACAACCACATCAGAAGTACAGGAAATCATACTTGCAGATGGTAGCATAGTTACCTTGGGGGCCATGTCTCGTCTGGAAGTACTTTATACAGATGACCGACGAAATGTATCATTGAGACAAGGCCAAGCCTTTTTTGATGTGGCTAAGAACCCCGAAAAACCTTTTTATGTTAAGGCTCAGGATACTACAATTCGTGTCTTAGGTACGAAATTTGACGTACATTTAAGACCACAAGACATGACCGTTGGTGTATTGGAGGGGCGGGTTCAGGTAACGCCCAAGAAATTTGAAACAGAAACTTCCTATACCAAAGTTCTCGGTGCGGGCCAAATAATATCGACTGCGAAATCCGGGTTTACGAACGACATTACAATCGCACAGATAAAACCCGGTGCCTGGAGAGGAGGGAGACTTGCCTATAAGGAAGAAACCTTTGCCAACATCATTGCAGATGCCAATCGTTATTATTCAGGACATATTTTGCTAGAGGATGATAGTCTCGCTGATGTCCATGTGACCACCAGCTTTGATGTGGACCAGATTGATGTATTTCTTAAAAATCTACCTGAAATATTTGAAGTCGATGTGGTGTATCTCTATTCTGGAAATGTCATCATTAAGCCACTAAGGAAACAAAAAAACAGCCAAAACGCGGATCTAATAAGCTATAAATAACAATGGTATAGAAATTTTATCATATTAATGAAAAAAAAGAGGTGCGATTTTTGAAACATCCCACGTCCCATAAACAGGGTTCAGAAAAAATCTGATCACCATAGATACGGGAGCGATATTAATGAAATCCATGAATAAATTAAAATCAAAAGCTATCAGTAGTGCAAAAATATTAGGCGCTACGTCCATTATTGCAATCAGTACAGCCTTTACGAATGCACAGGCTTCTGACACATATAAATTTGAATTGCAGGAATTACCTCTGGCAGAGGCTCTCATGCAATTTTCTAAGAAAACCAATGTCGTGATTACTGTGAGGTCTGACCTTCTGGCGGGTAAAACTTCCCCTGCAATTCACGGCGAAATGTCTGCTAAAAAAGCTTTATCTTATTTATTACAAAATACCGCCTTTAAAGTTGTTGAACAACGGGACGGTACAATTATCATTCGTTCCCCTCAATCAAACAATTCGCCTTTAATGAGAAATATTAGTCTTTCTGCTGATGCAGAAGATATTGCCCATTATGAAAGTAATCTTGCTTTTGAGGAAGAAGATACCGCAGCAGAAGATAGTTCGTTTGAAGAAGTCGTCGTAACAGGTAGCCGGATTAAACGCAAAGATC
The DNA here is from genome assembly GCA_013152045.1 of Gammaproteobacteria bacterium. Lineage (GTDB taxonomy): Bacteria > Pseudomonadota > Gammaproteobacteria > UBA6429 > Thiohalophilaceae > JAADGZ01. The sequence continues at coordinate 4,364 of JAADGZ010000254.1, read as the reverse complement.
TGACAGGCGTTGGGCCAGTTACCGTCATAACACGGCAGATGATCAAAAATACAGGCATCACCAGCATGGAAAATCTTTTGCAGCGTATGCCTGCTTCCGCTGGCTTTGGTGGTAACCAGACAGCTGCTTACTGGGTTAGCAATGGCTGGGGAACGCCTCAGGTCAACTTACGCGGCCTTGGTGTCAACCGAACCCTGGTTCTGCTCAATGGCCGTCGTATGGTGAATGGTGGCACCGGTGCCAACAGTGCCGTCGATTTATCAATGGTGCCCATGGCAATCGTCAAGCAGGTTGAAGTCCTGAAAGATGGTGCCTCAGCGATTTACGGTGCCGATGCCGTTGCCGGCGTGGTAAATATCATCACAGACAACGATTTCAATGGCCTCGAAGTCAGTGCTAAATTCGGCATGACGGGCAAGGGAGACGGTGAAGAGTATCTCATGGACCTGACCTGGGGCGCGTCAAATGACCGTGGCAGTCTGGTCACCAGTATCAGCTATCAGGATAACAAACCATCCCCTCTGGCTGCTCGGGTACCTTGCCCCCTCTCCTCAACCAGTGAAACAGAATGTAGAGGCAGTTCCAGTACCGCAGGTGGCCGGGCAGTCTATATTGATGGCGCGGGCGAAGTGGTGCGCATCAACTTTAACAATGAGCCGGGCGGAAAAACCTGGGAACTTTATGACCCGTCGATCCATGGCTATAACTACAATGTGAACTTTAACGCGGTTAACCCAATCAAGCGACTGTCATTCAGCTCTTTCGGTCATTATAATATCACCGATGATGTGCGTATGTTTGGAGAATTGATGTATACCAACCGTCGGTCAACACAACCGGCATCACCAAATACCCTCCGTAACTTTAACATCGCAGCAAATCATCCAACCAACCCGACTGGCGAAGACCTGACGTTTGAGCGTCGCCGTCTGGTGGAACTGGGCGAACGGATTTTTTTACAGGAAGTCAATACCTTTCGGATAGTCGCAGGACTGGACGGCACAGTTGGCGATGGCTGGAGCTGGGATATTGCCATGAACTGGGGACGCAATACAGGTTCAGATACGATCACTAACGTGGTCAACCTGGAACGCTTCGCCGAAACCATCGACACCAGCATTTGTGGCACAAACGGCATCCCTTGTGGGGACTATCTGGGTGTGGGCAACATCAGTCAGGAAGTACTCGATTACTTACCATTTGACATGACAGACCTGGGCGGCAATGAACAGTTGAGCTTCACGGCCAATATTTCCGGTTCCATTTTTGAGCTTCCTGCCGGCATGGTTGGATTTGCTGCCGGTCTTGAATACCGGGAAGACAAGGGTTGGCGTCAACCCGATTCTCTCAAAGTTCTTGGTATTGCCAACTCAAATGCTGAAGACCCAATCTTCGGCAAGACCAAAGCCAAGGAAGCTTATGCCGAGCTGAGCATTCCGGTTCTGGAAGGTATTCCTTTTGTCGAAAGTCTGGAACTTAATCTGGCGTTACGTTATTCCGATTATGACAAGTTTGCCTCTGATACAAACTACAAAATTGGTGTTAACTGGCAGATTGTCGATGGGTTCAAACTGCGCGGAACTTATTCCACTGCTTTCCGTATTCCAAATGTACCAGAGCTTTTTGGCGGCGTATCCGAAGGGCAGTTGACAACCAGCGATCCTTGCAGTGGCTGGAACGGTCTTGATCCAAACTCCAATATCTACAAGAACTGTCAGGCTATTGGCGTTCCCAACGGATATGTCCAGCTTGGGAATACCATTCTGACTGACCGTGGTGGTAATCCGGATCTCCAGCCTGAAGATGCCAAGACACTTACCATTGGTGCTGTATGGCAGCCTGAATTTGTTGATGGCCTGTCGGTGACTGTCGATTATTTTGACATAAAAATCACCAACGCCATTACGGAACCTTCAGGATCAGTGAAATTGTTACAATGTTATGAATCAGATAACCTGTCTAATGAATTCTGTGGTCCGCAACATCAACAACGTAATCCTGTAACCGGCGTTATTGACTTCCTGTCAGCCCAAAAAACCAATGCAGGTTCAGAACGTGTCAAAGGTGTTGATGTGGGTGTGGTTTATAACTTTGAAGCCATGGAAATGAACAACACGATCGACGTTCAGGTAAGTTATCTTGATACCTTCGAAAGGACGGCGTTTGTTGGTGATACGCCTTTTGTCCTCAATGGTTTCATAGGAGCCGGCTTCGGCGGCTATCCAACTTGGCGCGCCCTGACAAGCTTTAATACAGCTGCGGAAGACTGGTCTGCCACTTATTCAATCCAGTATATCGGTTCCGGCAATGACTTCTTTGCCACCGATGGTATCGGGTCCCATATGGGTGCTGTGATGTATCACAATATCCAGGGTACTTATAACCTGATGGAAAATCTGGTTGTTTCTGCCGGTATTGACAACCTCTTAGACAAGAAGGCTCCACGGGTAGCCAGTTGGACAGATGGCAACACGGATACCATGACCTATGATCTGGCCGGGCGTCGAGGGTATATTCGCCTGACATATCGTATGGAATAGGGCTTTAGCTTATATATACAGGGCTGCGGCAAAAGTTGCAGCCCTACTAATTTTCACACAATAATATTTGTATCCTAACGGTGAAGATGCGGTAATGAAGGCTTCCTTTCTTTCAAGAAAATGGCATAAATGGCTCTTCCTGGTCATTGGTGTACAAATGTTCCTCTGGGCTTTAAGTGGCTTTTATATGGTCACCATTTCCATTGACTATATTCACGGCGACCATCTCGTGAATATTGAAAAACCTTTAACATCCGATCAAACTTCTTATTCCGTTAACATCAATGATTTGATAAAAAAATTTCCAACGGCAACAAAAATAGAAGCCGGAAGTCTGCTTGATAATCCCGTCTATGAAATAGAAACCCCAAATACTGTTCATCTGGTTGATGCTCGGAGTAGTAAGGATCTTTCACCCCTGTCAAAAACGACCATTCTGACCATAGCTCAAAAGCTCTATGCCGGTCCGGGGCCAATTTTGTCCATACGGTTGCTGACAGATAATCCGCCCTCTGAAATTCAAAGCCGACCCTTGCCCCTATGGCAGGTAAATTTCCATGATCTGGCCTCGCCAACACTGTATATTTCCCCGGTAACCGGAAAATTAATTGCCAAACGCCATGATTTCTGGCGCGCTTTTGATTTTCTCTGGATGCTGCATATTATGGACTATGAAGACCGGTCCGACGTCAATAATTGGCTATTGCGCATCGCGGCAACCCTGGTTACCCTATCCGCCCTCACCGGTATATGGTTATTATTTTACAGTTTCAACAACAAGCGCTCTCAAGCTGTCACAACAAGTTCTTCCTCTCTGAGGGGACAGTTCTTCAGAACAATTCATAAATGGCTAGGCCTTATTATTGGCCTGCAAGTGATCATATGGTGTGCCACCGGGTTAGGCATGTCCATATTGCATCATGAAACCGTACAGGGCGACGATAGGTCACGGCACCTTGCCCCTCAGATACTCTTTTCGGATGCCACACAGCCCGAGATTATAGATATTATTAACCTGAAAGATCTCAACAGCTTCCAAAAGCTAACACTACGCAATTTAAATGGACAACTGGTTTATCAGATTACCGATAAGAACGGTGATCGTCTTATTGATGCCAGATTGGGTCAACCCGTTATTGTCGATGAAAAAACAAGCCGCAAGATCGCCGTCAATGATTATAGCGGATCCGCCAAAGTCCTATATGCCCAGACCGTCCAGATGCCAACATCCGACACACCGGATGAAAAAGGCCCTGCCTGGAAAATTGACTTTGATGATAATCGGCAGACAGCACTTTATATATCGGTTGAAACCGGACATATCGTAGCACGTCGTAATGATACATGGCGGATATTTGACTTTTTTATAATGCTTCATTTTATGGATTATCCCGGAAATCTTCACTTCAACAGCCCGTGGATAATTGCTATTGGCTTTTTCTCGCTGTGGTTGGCTATCAGCGGCGTCATCCTTCTGTTTCAGTCTTTTACCCTTACGGAATTCAAGGCAGCCTGGAACAGAATATTGCGTAGAAAAACCAGCCTGAATCTAACCGTTCTCGATATCTATGGTGGTTTGAACAATAAGCTTGCAACAGAATTAGGCACGCCGGTTTACAACAGCCTGGCTCAGGCAGGAATTCATTTGCCTTCAAGCTGTGGCGGCGGTGGCACCTGTGGCTTGTGTCGGGTTAAATTCACCAATATTAATGCCCCCATCCTGAGTGCAGACCAGCATCATTTATCACAAAAAGAATTGGATGAAGGCTACCGCTTATCCTGTCAGCACCGCCTGATTGAGGATATTGCTGTGGAAATACCGCA
>JAADGZ010000026.1 GCA_013152045.1 Gammaproteobacteria bacterium | reverse complement strand
ACCGCCTGAGCGCAAATCAGCGTAAAAGTGCGCTGCAAAACATCCCCCGCAAGGGCATCAAACTAACGCATATCGTGCGCCGCGGAGACACCTTCTGGGATCTGGCCAGCCGTCACAAAGTCAGCGTGCGCAAACTGGCAAGCTGGAACGGCATGGCCCCACGCGATCCATTGGTGCCCGGGCAAAAACTGGTGATTTGGTCACATACTGGTAAATTGACATCAAATAATGATCCAGGTAAATACTTCATCCCGCCCCGCTCACGTAAAATTACCCAGCGCATTGGCTACCGCGTCCGCCTGGGCGACTCACTAGCACGTATATCACAGAAATTCCGGGTCAGTGTTGCTCAATTATGCCGCTGGAACCGCATCAGCAAACACAAATATCTGCAACCTGGCCAACGCCTGACGCTATATGTCGATGTCACCCGCCAATCTAGTTGAGCACTTATTCTCTTCTGCTAAATAATACCCTTATTGTCTGGCGATAAACCCGCTGCCTAGCCGGATTTATGCGTAATGACAGAAATCTTTGCGCCAGGGAAACTTCCATCCTAAAATCAGTAAACGGATATTCATTTTTCTAACCCCCCTGCTTCAAGGCCGCAACAGAAACCTGTGAACGGACAAGACGCCATAGCAAACAATACCGCCTCCCTGATCAGGATCCCCGGATACCAGATCAAGGGTGTGCTAGGCCGTGGTGGCATGGCCACGGTCTATCTGGCAGTGCAGGAAAGCCTCGGCCGCAAAGTCGCATTAAAGATTCTCGATCCCAGTCACGCCCAGGGAGAACAATTTTCCGAACGTTTTCTACGCGAAGCCCGTATTGTCAGCCATCTTATGCACCCCAACATTGTCACCGTCTTCGATGTCGGCATCCATGAGGGCTATCACTACCTGTCAATGGAATATATTGACGGTCAGGATCTCAAACAGGCCCACGCGACTCTTAGTAAAAAAGAACTGCTTCGCATCATCAAGGACATTGCCCGGGCGCTAGATTTTGCCGCTAGAAAAGGCTATGTCCACCGTGACGTAAAACCAGAAAATATCATGCTGCATGAAGGTGATGGTCGTGTAGTACTGATGGACTTTGGTATCGCACGCAGTTATCAAACCACTCACGGTCTGACTCGGGCTGGCAGCGCACTGGGCACTCCTTATTATATGAGCCCAGAACAGAACAAGGGACTCAGTGCGGATCACCGCTCCGATATTTATAGTCTGGGAGTGGTGTTTTTTCACATGCTCGCAGGCTATGTGCCCTATGATGCTGACTCTGCCGTTGCCATCGGCATCAAACATATTACCGCAGCCATTCCACTACTCTCTGATGAGCTACAGATCTTCCAACCCATCATCAATACCTGCCTGGCCAAAGAAGCCGATGATCGTTATCAGACAGCGGCTGAGCTAATCAAGGCACTGGAGCAGATCAGTGACGCTGATCTGGCCACCATCGAGAAAAAAAATGCCGACTTTCGTGGGACGGCTAGAAATCATCATGCTGAAACTCTCATCAGTTCAGCAATAAACAGCAAAAATACTGGTACGACGCAATCTCCTGCAAGCACACCAAGAAGACGTGATCGAACCTCTTTTGTTGCCTTTATACTATTGCTGACAATACTGGTTGTCGGCGCATTGGCTTATCAGCAACGACAAAAGATTGTTTCTTATGCCCAAACATTAGCCATTCCGTGGTTAACACCCATCCTCGAAAAATGGTATCCAGATACTATTAACCCAATAACACCTGCAGCCACAAAATCGAATGCCACTAAGGACATGGCGCTGGCAATAAAGCAGGAAAAAGAACAACAAAAGTTGGAATATATCGATAAAATCCAGTCGGCTATTGATTCGGCCCGACCAGACCAGGCGCTTATGCTTATGGCTGAAATGCAGCAACAGATCCCCGAAATTGCTAGCGCACCGAAGTTCATCCAAACCTATCAACAACTTAAAACTCAACTGCAACAGACACAGGCGCTGTCCCGTCATCTCAACCGGGCCAGAAAATATTTTGACTCTGACGCCAGTATCATCGCGGAAAAAACCGGGTTACTATCCGAAGTCGAGGCTGTTCTAAAGCAGGATCCAGATAACGCCGAAGCATTAAATATGCTGCAGAAGATTAACCAGTCCTGGCTGAAAAAAGCAACGCAGCAGTCGGCTTCCTGGCAACTGCGTAAAGAATTACAACAACTCGACAACATGATAACCCGGCTCAATCTCCATCAAGCAGATATTCTTGAACAACAGAAGAATCTGCAGCAGGCCATTCAGCATATAGCCCGAGTCAAAAATCTATCACGACAGGCTGATACAGCCTTCGACAAAGGTCAACTGATCAGCCCCGCAGGTAACAACGCTTATCAGTATTATAAAAGCGTACTGAACATCGACGCACACAATCGGCATGCAAAAAATCAGCTGAAAAAAATCGAAGACCAGCTCAATCAACGGATAATTTACACTATTGGACAAGGTCGACTGACACAGGCCCGGATGCTCCTTGAACAGGCACAATCGATTTATGGCCAGAGTGACAAAATTGTGAGTATCGAAGCCATGCTTGAAAAGTCGCTCGCCGCCAGCGAACCGAACATTAGCCAGGTCCGCTTCAGCGCCACACCGCTGCAGTCATTGGACCAGCCCCAGGCTGACGAACTACAACCTGGGCGCACACTCTACATCGGCTTTCATTTTCGGAACATGAAAAATACGCAAACCCTATTGCAGGCTATACTTTTTGATGGTGCTGGACGAGTACAGATAGCACAGAAACCGGTGATTGTTTCAGGCCGTCAGGGTGATCATTTTTTTCAAATTGATCTACCGGTGGAAGGTTTCAGCGAAGGCAGTTATATTCTGGAATTACGTTTGGATAATAAACGCCTGCTGAGTCAATCATTTCTGGTTAACAGCATTCATCAGCCCTGATTTTGTGGAGTATTTCTGTGTTTCGAAATTTATGCCTGTTAAGCATTCCCTGCATACTGGTTTTAAGCGGCTGTCAGACCCCGCTCAACACACATGAGCTCGAAATCCGCAACCAGTCACTGCACCAACAGCTCAACTTGGCGCAAAACAAAATCCAGACACTGGAATCGAAAAGTCAGCAGTTACAGAATGCGCTGAATGAATCTAATCGGGTACGAAGAATTATCGGCAAGGAAAAATCCTCCCGTTTTAATGAATCCACGCTTTTGCGCAGCCAGGTACGCCGCTTCCTGCAAGAACAGATCGACGTATATAAATCCTTTCTGGTCAATAACAACCTGCTCGACTATGTTGGTGGTGAGCTGGTCGAACGCAAACAATACGATAACCGCGCCCTCATGCTGGTGGATCTAAAAAATGAAATCCCCCGCCCCGGCGTGCTCACTGGCGTGGGTGCCTGGTTAATTAAACCCACGCACATGATCGTCAAGGTGTTACGCAAAATCGATGACAAACTGGTAGTCGTGTGGGAGAGCCGCAATCTTAATATCCGTAAAACCGGTCGGATTAAAACCCGCTTTCACGTTACTGTCGGCGTCGAAAAAGGCGATGTACTAGGCTATTATTTCCCCAAGGCGGCTACGGTTGCCTTCGACAAAGGTACCGGCAACACCCGTTACCTAAGCCGCAATCTGCGCCCGGGTTCCAGCATCAGTCCATCATCACTCGAAGGAGAGGATCAACAACGCGCCTATTCGCTGGGCGTCTATGGCCTGCTGCAATAAGCTGGACCATGCTCTCAAGCGACGAACTTCAAGAACTGGCCAACAAAATCAAACACTGGAGCCAGCAACTAGGTTTCCAGCAAACCGGTATTAGCGATACCAATTTAAACGTCAGTGAACTACGTTTGCTAGACTGGCTGGATCAGGGTTTCCACGGCGAGATGGAGTGGATGCACCGTCATGGTTCATTGCGCACTCGGCCTCAGGAATTGGTGCCCGGCACCCTGCGCATCATCAGCGTGCGCATGGACTACTTGCCAACAACGGCCAGCGACCCACTCAGCGTCCTTGCTGATCCCACACTTGGCTATGTCTCCCGCTATGCGCTGGGCCGCGATTACCACAAAATCATGCGCAAACGCCTGCAGAAACTAGCGCAAAAAATTCAGACTGAAATCGGCCCCTTCGGTTATCGCGCCTTTGTCGACAGCGCGCCGGTGCAGGAAAAGGCTCTAGCCCAAAAAGCCGGATTGGGCTGGACCGGCAAGCATTCCAATATTATTAACTCGCGTGCCGGTTCCTGGTTTTTTCTTGGTGAACTGTTTACCGATTTACCTCTGCCCCTGAGTGCCCCGGCAGAGAATCATTGCGGACATTGCCAGGCCTGTATCGATGTCTGCCCCACCCGCGCCATCGTCGCACCTTATACAGTAGACGCACGCCGCTGTATTTCCTATCTCACCATCGAACATGCCGGAGCAATTCCAATTGAACTTCGCGCAGCAATGGGCAACCGCATTTACGGCTGCGACGATTGTCAGTTGGTCTGTCCCTGGAATCGCTTCGCCCAGATCAGCCTTGAAGCGGATTATTCCGTACGCAACAACCTGGATGCGCCACAATTGTTATCGTTGTTTGAATGGGATGAGCAAAGCTTTCTGAAGCGCACCGAGGGCAGCCCCCTGCGGCGCATGGGACACCAACGCTGGCTACGCAATATTGCGGTGGCACTGGGCAATGCGCCAGCAGATCATATTATTATCCGCGCTCTGGAACAAAAAAAACAAACGGCATCCGAGCTTCTACAGGAACATCTGCACTGGAGTCTGACACAGCAGCGACAAAACTCAACAACCAGCTAATGCACTGATCCATGGCCCTACGCATTATCAGATTGTGCCTGGACTCTATCCGGCCTGTTCGTCAGGATCCACCTGGCAGGCAATATAGCTGTAGGTGTTAAACTGATCACGGCCATTGTCTTTGCCATGATACAAAGCCTGATCGGCTTGCTGAATCAGTTCATCGAGCGCAGCCACATAATCATTACTGCTGCAATTTTCAAATTCCGTAATGCCAATAGTAATGGTAATGGAGATTTCCCTGCCATCTGCCTGCCAACGTAGTGCTTTGATTTTTTTCCGGATCCGTTCAGCGATGACCATTGCACCACGTTCATCGGTTTCCGGCAAAGCCAGGACAAACTCTTCACCACCAAAACGAGCGAGGATATCCACGTCACGGATTTCTGCCTTAAAGGTTGCCGCAATACCTCTGAGCACTTCATCCCCGACAGCATGACCATAGCGATCATTGATGATTTTAAAGTGATCCAGATCCATCACCAATAGCGAAAAAGGCTCTTTATAACGTATAGCCTGAGCCAGCCCTGTGCGAGTTTCAGGGAAAAAGAAACGCCGGTTATGTAACTGGGTCAGTTCATCAATAATTGACAGTTCTTCATAACGCTGTTTTAGTTCACTAGCTTCATCCAACGCCAACTGTAACTGCTGGGTACGCTCGTTGACCATTTGATCCATGCTGTGCAATAAACGATTATTCATGATCATCTGGCCAAGAAAATTGCAGTAAATCAGCAAATTACGTTCATTGGTGACAGAAAAAAATTCATCGGCCGGATGGCAGGCTAGAAAAACGCCAATCAGAGTATCACTGGCATGGATAGGAATGGCACTGGCCGAACCGGCGAATTCTTCACCTGGTATCTGATTAATCTGCTGCACTTTACCCGTGTTTTCAACCTGAGCCAGCAAGTCACGATGCTGCTCACACAGACCGTTGTATTTTGAAGGAGGTTGCGTTGTATTATTATTCCAGCATTTGCTACTAACTTTCTTCAACTCACCTTCGTCGAACATAAACACTGCGACATAGTCGAGCTCATGGTAGTCCAGTAATACATCCAGCGAGTCGGTGATAATATTTTCTTCATTGCGATACTTGATTTCAAAGCCGGACAAGGCGCGCAAAGCTGACATGGAACTCAACAGTTTAATAAAGCGTGAGTTGATTTCCTGATAGGCTTCGATAAACGGTTTGTTATCCATATGCAGTTATCAACTTTCCACCAGTGCGTGGGCCATGGACTCCATAGCCCCGAATTTGACATGCTGCTGCTTTAATACCTTCAACATCTCGCTTCGATCAATACCGGTATACTCGAGTAAAAGATCAGTTTCTTCCGGCAGTCGATCCCAGATGCTATCTTCCATATAGAGAATCGCCCAGCGGGAACAACAACGAATAAGCAGCACTAATAATGCGTGTTCGCCATCATAATCCGCTTCGGCATGATGAGCAATCACATCTACGATGGCGGGGGGGATTTGCCAGTTCATTGCTAGCCAGGCGCCCACTTCATGCTGATCCGTGCCCAGCTCTTTTCTCAGTACCTCACGCAGATGCTGATGCTGGGTTATACGGCGAGTAAACAGCTCATCCATCTGTTCTGGATAAAGATACACCAGCGGTAACAAACCAAGCTCATGCAGCAAACCTGCAAGATAGGCCATGTCGATATCAATCTGAAGATCGCCGCGCACTTGTTTACAAAGACCCTGGGCCAGATTTGCAGTCAGTACCGCTTTTAACCAGAAACCGTGCATATCAAACGTAGCACAGTGCACCTGCGAGCTGAACGGCCCGGAAAGCGCAATGCCTAAAGCCATGTTTTGCGTTAGACGCAAGCCCAGAGCCTTGAATATTGCATCTTCCACCGAAGTAATCGGTTCGCGCTGACCAAAATACGCAGAATTAGCCAGACCAATAATTCGCCCACCCAGGCTCACATCTTGACGGATGATGTCAGCCAGTTGGTGAATACTAAGCCGGTCATCACCGATGACACCCAGCAACTTGGTGGACATAGGAGAAATCGCCGGCAAATCCTGCATGCCATGCACCGTCAGGCGAATATCATCATGCTTCATTTGGGTTGATAATGAGTTCATATCCTTATCCCGCTATTAGGCTTTGACATTAACCAGTTTTCCCAATTCAGCATCCGGTGCTTTTTCCACCCGAGCATTGCTTTTATTTTCCTCAGGTTTGCTCGGCCCACTTCCGGCTGCAGCCAGTTGCGCAGAATTTTTGCGGGCAGTCTGCAAGCCTTTTTGAGCGCCATTGACAGCATCACTCAGCACACGATCGATACTCATCGCCATTTTTTTCAACCCTCTGTTATCAAAAAAATCCCTTACCAGTTATCGACACATGGGTAAAAAACTTAAATACTTGGTTGACTACTTAACCTTTATGAATGTGGGCTTTATACTTAAAATTTTCATATACTTACATGAGTTTTAGCTTGCTGATATACTTCAATATCTAGCAAAATTCTCCATTGTGGGAAATGATATGCAAGCGAATTCACAAAACCGCCCTTTAATTATCGGTATTATTCTCGCCGGCGGGCAGGCAAGGCGGATGCAGGGTCAGGATAAAGGCCTGATTGCGCTCCAACAAAAACCCCTTATTCAGCACGTTATTGAGCGTTTCCAAACCCAGGTTACTGCCATCCAGATCAACGCCAATCGCAATCTTGAGCATTACCAAGACTTTGGTTTCCCGGTCTTCCATGATGCCAATCCGGATTTTCAGGGGCCCCTGTCCGGTATGTTGCAGGGACTGCACCAGCTTGAAACAGAAGCGGCTGAATGGATCGTTTGCGTACCCTGTGATGCCCCGCAACTGCCGCCTGATTTGGTCATCCGCTTATTTCAGGCACTGAGAAAAAAAGATCTTCTTGCGGTTGCCGATGATGGGAAATGGATGCAACCCACGTTCTGCATGCTCCACCGTTCATTAACCA
>JAADGZ010000234.1 GCA_013152045.1 Gammaproteobacteria bacterium | reverse complement strand
GTGAATATTTATGCAACGATTAATATCTACTAAGTTTCTGATTCTGATAATATTCTGTTAATCGAAGTCATTGAAGACATGAAATAACAAGATTCCAATATCGAAGTTATCCCTTCTCCTCGAGGGGGAGAAGGCCAGGATGAGGGGCTAAACAAAACAGGCCCTTATCCAATTTAAGCCCCCTCTCCCAATGGGGAGAGGGAGTTAACGGGACAGCAGTGATCCTGCTAACTTCTTTCCTTTGAGTTGGAATCACTAAAATAAGCATGTTTTTTGATCATGCTCGCAACCTGCTGCGGCACAGCATCTTCCCAACCAGGAATGTTCTGCCGAATCATGTGCAGAATTTCATCCGAATGAATTTTTAGGTAATCCTCATTAACGCAATCTAAATTGCGTACAAAATTATTTTCAAGCAGATAGTCATACAGATGGCGCAAATGAGATTCAAGCTGCAATTCATTAATGCTGACTAACTCGTCACTATCTTTGTCGATTTCAGGGCACACATAAAGTCGTAAGTCATGCTTGAATAACCGGCCAAATGATTCAAGGATACCACCAGGCAAATTTGCGTAATATTTTTCATTAAATAAATCCCGCAAAGAAGGCAGCCCCATCGCAATGGCAACCGGGTTTTTTGTATAACTGAACAAATATTGCGCCAGCCTGAAGAACTCCCCATAATTTGAAATTAATACGTGCTTCCCCAGCCCACAGAGAATATTAACCCGGCATAAAAAATCATCCGTATCAATATCACTTTGATTATCCGCTTCCAGATCACAGAGCGTCATTTCAGACAATACCAGCACTTCATCATCACTGATATTTTGTTCTTCCGTAAAACGATGCAAAGCACAATCCGACAGATCCAGCGTCAGTTTGGTGGGCGGGCGAAACCGGCTTCGTTCGACCAGCACCGATTTTTTCCATAATGCATCGGCTATTTGAATAATTTTCCCTTCGGCTGAAAAAAGCGCGGCGCTTGACAGACCATGCTGAACCAATCGCAAAGCCATTAACCTATTATCAACCTGCGAAAATGCCGGTCCGGAAAAATCAATCAGATCAATTTCTACCGACTCAGAAAATAACTGATCGACCAGAGAAAGAAGAAACGCATCCGGATCTTGATTCAGATAAAGTGCCGCATAAATAAGATTAATACCGAGAACGCCAAGCGTTTCCTGATCCTGGATATTGTTTTTACCATGCAAATTTACATGCAGAATGATGCTGGAAGGAGGTTCATGAGCCTGCGTTTCAAAGCGCACCCCCAACCAGCCATGCCCATCCGTTTTATGCGTAAAACTGCGCGCGGCAACCGTATTGGCAAAAGAAAAGAAACAGCGCGTGTCACTTCGAGACTCATCCAGCCTTTCCAGCAACAACTGGAATTCATGATCGAGCATGGCTGAAATACGCTCACGACTTACATAACGAGGACTTTTTCCATAAATGGCATCTGAAAATTTCATATCGTAAGCCGACATTGTCTTGGCAATCGTTCCAGCCGCACCACCCGCACGAAAAAACCAGCGTGCCGTTTCCTGGCCTGCGCCAATCTCGGCAATCGAACCATATTTATTCGTGTCAAGATTGATGGCCAGGGCCTTTTGATGTGGTGTTTGAGTATCGTTTTTCATGTTTTATCCATTTATAGAATGGGACCCCGAAGGAGGCATGTGTCAGTAACTACCTGGCTACTTTGGCCTCAGTAAATCTGATTAGTTCCCGACAACCTGAACATGAGAGGATCCTTATGAATAAAAGAATGACTCAAATGAAACCTACGTAGGTATTTTTATTTTCATTATTCCTTTCACTTCAATTATTTAACCGCCTGACAGGCCGGACATAAATAACCCATCTTGCCACTGAATTTCCCCTTTACAATACTCGCCCCACATTTATAGCAGGGCAGGCCTTCACGTCGATAGACATGAAAGCGATAATCTTCAAATGCCCGGCCCGCTTTGCGTAATTTTTCCGCCCGCGTAATAAGGTTTGTAATACCGCCGGTTAAATAAGCCTGCCAGGTTAATTTAAAACATTTTTTTGCCAACCGCTCACGTTTCTGCCGGTTAAGATCGGCCAGACACCTATCGGGGTGTATGCCACTGACATGCAGTGCCTCACAACATAAATAATTTCCCATGCCGGAAATGAAATGCTGATCCTGTAACAGGCCCATCAGCTTTCGACGCTGAAACTTCACCTCAGAAAAGCGTGAAACAATATCACTAAGACAGGTATTCTGATCCAATAATTCGAGTCCCAGCTTGCTCAGGTAAGGATGTTGATTGAGAGCTGAGGTTTTTATGACCTCAATCTCAGAAGCACTGTAAAGCAGGGCCATGGTCTCCCGGCTATGCAGCGCCAGACGCAAGGAACGAGAACTGTCAGGATAATCACCAACAGGTAAAATTAACCAGCGGCCATAAAGCTGGTTATGACTGTAAATTGTCAGGCCATTATCAAGCTGCGTTAATATCGCCTTGCTGCGTGAAGTCACATCCTCGACCTTGGCTCCTGTCAGCTTGTCACTAAAACCCTGCAAATGGGGAAAGGCAAAATAAACGCGCCTTAGCTTTTGCCCCTTGATGGCGGCAGCAAGTTCATCCGCCGCACGTTTTATTTCAGGTCCTTCAGGCATGGGTCAAACCAGTCTAAAAAACAGCCTCAGCCTTCCAGGCTGCGGCTGGCAATTTCATATACATCTTTTGATAGGCCCTTGTGTTCACTAATGCGCTCAAGCTGCTCCCGCATCAATATCTGACGCGCCGCATCAAAGCGCCGCCAACGACTCAAGCTCTGTAGCAGACGCGCGGCAATCTGTGGATTGAGTTCATCCAGGACTAACACCTGTTCCGCCAGAAAGCGGTAACCACTACCATCGGACAGATGGAAGTTAACCGGGTTGGCGGCGCAAAAACGGCCAATCAGGCTACGTGCCAGGTTGGGGTTTTTAATCGAAAAGGCCGGGTGCTGCATCAACGCCTGCACTCGCCGTAACGCACCTGGAAGGGGAGAGGCAGCCTGAATCGAAAACCATTTTTCCACCACCTGCCGATCATGCTGCCATTTATCATAAAATGCATCCAGCACCTGCTGTCGCTCAGCCATATCATGTTGACTAAAAATGGACAGGGCAGCCAGTACGTCCGTCATGTTATCGCTCTTTTGGAACTGAGACAGACAACGTTGACGATGTTCGTCATTATCCAATTCCAGCAAATACGACAAGCAAAGATTTTTCAGGCTGCGTTGCGCCATATCCTGCGCATTAAAGCGATAGGCTATATTTATATTATTTTCTTCATACACCCGCAGCCAATCATTCGCCAAGGCTTCCGCCAATTGCTGACGCACAAATTTACGCACGCCATGGATCGCATCCACGTTGACTATTTCACATTGATCCGCCAGATAAGATTCAGACGGCAGACTCAGAGCCTGCGCCACCAAGGCCTTATCGAGTGACTCGTTATTCAGAGTCGAACGATAGGCATCGGTAAAGACTGGATCCAGTTGTAAATCTTTGCCCGCACTATAGTCGTCTATCAATTTGAGCATCATCTTGAGAGCCAGTTTCTGCCCGGCATCCCAGCGATTAAATTCATCTGTATCATGGGCAAACAGAAACGCCAGTGCCTCATTGTCATGGGGTAATAACATTTTTACCGGTGCAGTAAAACCGCGACCCAATGATAGCACCGGTTTTTCTTCTACCCCGCTAAACTGCCAATGCTGTTCTTCCCTTGTCAAAGCCAGCATATGCTCAGTCTTTGTCTCACTGTTTTTTGTGTTTGCCAAGGTTAACTGCAGTGGCTTGCCGCTACGACCTATTAGCCCCATGGCCAGAGGAATATGGAAAGGTTTCTTTTGGCTTTGTCCCGGCGTTGGCGGGCAATGCTGCTGAATTCTTAAGGAGTAGTTCTGCGCAACGGCATCATAGCTCTCACTCACGCTCAACTCAGGCGTACCCGCCTGTGAATACCAGTTTCTAAATTGACTTAACTCAATATCATTGGCATCTTCCATCGCCTTGACAAAATCATCAGTCGTTACTGCCTGACCGTCGTGACGAGAAAAATAAAGATCGGTACCCTTGCGAAAGCCTTCCCGACCGAGAATATTGCACAGCATACGCACGACTTCGGCACCCTTGTTATAAACCGTAACCGTATAAAAATTACTGATCTCAAGATAATGATCAGGACGTACGGGATGCGCCATAGGACCGGCATCTTCGGCAAACTGGTGCGCACGCAACACATTGACATCATCGATACGCTGTACTGCACGGGAATTAAGATCGGCAGAAAATTCCTGATCCCGGAACACGGTAAAGCCTTCTTTAAGACTGAGCTGGAACCAGTCGCGGCAGGTTACCCGGTTGCCTGACCAGTTGTGAAAATACTCATGCGCGATAATACTCTGAATCCGGTAGTAATCCTGATCGGTCGCTGTTTCCGGGCTGGCGAGCACACAGGAGGCATTGAAAACATTCAAGCCCTTGTTTTCCATTGCCCCCATATTAAAATCATTCACCGCCACGATCATATAGATATCCAGATCATATTCCCGGCCATAGGTATCTTCATCCCACTTCATCGCCTGCTTCAAGGACATCAGCGCGTGATCACACTTATGAATGTTCTCGGCTTCGGTGAACAGTTGCAGACTCACCGCGCGTCCACTCATGGTGGTAAAGCTGTCTTCCTGGCAAGCCAGGTCGCCTGCCACCAGGGCAAATAGATAACTAGGCTTGAGACTGGGGTCCTGCCATTTAACCCAGTGGCGACCATCATCCAGCTCACCGGCTTGCTGTCTGTTACCGTTAGAAAGCAACACGGGATATTTCTGTTTATCGGCTACCACGGTAACGCTATAACGCGACATCACATCGGGACGATCGGGGAAATAGGTGATGCGACGGAAACCTTCCGCCTCACATTGGGTACAGAACATGCCACTGGAAAGATACAGGCCTTCCAGCGAGGTATTGGCCTGCGGATTAATTTCTGTTTCTATTTCAAGTTCAAAATTTTTCGGCAGGTTTTGAATAAGCAATTGCTCATCATCAAGCATATAGCGGTCTGCTGCCAAGGTTTCACCATTGAGTTTCAATGATAGTAATTCAAGCTGGCTGCCATCCAGTTTCAGCGGCGCGGACGTTTCAGCTTCTGGCATGCGCGTGAATGCCAGGTGAGAATAAACCCGGGTACGTGTTTCATGCAGCTCAAAACGCAGTTCAACGCTGTCAAGCCGATAGTCCGGCTTTTTATACTCACGCAGATAAATCGTTTTAGGTGATGCTGGCTGCGATAATTCAGATTCTGTTTTTTCTAACTCTGTCATTGATTAAAACCTTGTTTCATTTCGTGTATGAATAAGCCCCGACTACCTGAGCAAAAATATTTATTTCAATTTTTATTACTATGTCCGTTATCCTGTCCCACACCCCGGCGAATGCTGACACGACCAAAACGCCCCCTGATTTCATCCGCCAGACGATCGAGTTCTCGTTGTTTTGCCTGCTCTTGATCACTAAACAGATCCGCCTGCTGCGCCACCGAGGCCTGTCGGCTCAAACCACTGCTGCCCATCCCTAGCAAACGAATTGCGCGGGGACGACCAACTAATGCAGTTTCCAGTAATTTTTGCGCAACATTCCAAAGTTCCTTGGTGGTCTGCGTATGCGCCGCCAGGCTCATGCTGCGAGTAATCGTTTTAAAGTCGGCAAAGCGTAATTTTATTTGCACCGTAGCGGCATAGAAACCCTGCTGGCGCAGACGAAAGCCAACCTGTTCAGTCAATTCTAGTAAGCGGTTACGTAATAGTTTTCTATCGCTGATATCCACCGCAAAAGTCGTTTCATTGGAAATAGACTTCGCCTGACTATCTGACACCACCTTGCGCGGATCAATTCCCTGGGCTAAATTCCAGAGCGATTCACCGAACCTGCCAAAACGATACTGCAATGCTTCTCGTGGCTGCAGGCGTAATTGTTTGATGGTATGAATGCCCAGCCGTTCAAACTCAGAGCCAGTCACCTTGCCTACGCCCCATAGACGCCCCACCGGTAAAGGATCCAGAAAAGCCTGCACTTCATGCGCATAAATCACCACGAAACCATCAGGTTTATCGATGTCCGAAGCAATTTTGGCAACAAACTTGGTGGGCGCAATACCCACCGACGCCACCAGCGATAATTCTTCGGCAATATCGTTTTTGATCCTGTGCCCAATCTTGACGGCATCCCCAAACAGACGCTCACTGGCGCTGACATCCAAAAACGCTTCATCCAGTGACAGGGGTTCCAGCTCCGGTGTATAACGTTGAAAAATCTCGCGGATCTGACGTGACACTTCAACATAAAGCGGCATGCGCACCGGCAAGAGCACCAGCTTCGGACACAGGCGTTGAGCCTGCGCCACCGGCATGGCGCTGTGGATGCCGTATTTTCTGGCCGCATAATTGGCCGCCGCTACCACCCCACGCGCCTGCGCAGAACCACCTACGATCACCGGCAAACCTGCCAGCCCCGGCTGCTCACGCATTTCAACCGCAGCATAGAAGGCATCCATATCAACGTGAATGATCATAGGGAACGGGCAACGGCACAATCAAAACAGGCAAGAAGGGCAAACACTAGTGACGACTATAGTAAATTTTATACTGCATCACTTTTTTTACATAGCGCTGCGTTTCCCGATAAGGAGGGATCCCCTTATATTTAGCCACGGCTGACTCGCCTGCATTGTAGGCTGCCAACACCAAATATAGATGATTATCATAACGCTTCAGTAAATCGCGCAGGTAGCGAATTCCCGCATCCAGATTTTGCTGCGGACTGTAGAGATCGCTGACCCCGTAATGCGCCGCTGTCTCTGGCATCAGCTGCATCAGCCCCGAGGCTCCCCTGCGTGAGGTAGCGTTGGGGTTAAAATCTGACTCCGTACGAATCACCGCCTTGATCAAGGCCAGATCCACCTGGTGTTGTTTTGACAGGGCAATAATCAGCGGTTCAAAGTGTTTAATCTGTGCCGCACCACCCCGAGGCTGGTAGGCTCCCGCCACGAGGTGACCCATGCCCTTGACCTGTGAACTCTTACGAATCAGCCGATAATCTTTTTCGTACCGGGGACGATCAGACATGAGCCGACTGCCATCCGGCAACTGGTAAAGATAATAGCGGGTAGCCTGTGCCATCGACGACATCAGACTCCCGGTTATCAGTAAGAGTAACAAACTTATTTTTCGCAGGTTTCTCACTGCCTGGCTTCCCTGGTCACTACCTTGGTATAGTCAATCGGTCGATCTGAGTAAGAGTTTAGCTTGCAGGATTAAGCAAATATACGGATTCTTCCAGCCGGGTCAGTCCCTTTTGCCTAAAACGTTCGTTTTCAGCCAAGATATCCTCGGTAAAAATTTTTTTAATTTGAAATATATCACCATACAGAGCCTCTACTTCGGCCTCGCTCACGGCAAAAGGTGGCCCCGTCATCTGCGCCTGCTCGTAATCCAGCGCCACCAGCAGCCGAGGCGCAGAGGCCGGAGCAAGATTCTGCAAGTGATGGGCATAATCCGGGCGCATAGTCGGCGGCAGGGCAATCATTGAAGCGCGATCATAAACCACCGAGGGCCGCCCAAGCAGCTCTGGGGTAAGCTCAAAGAAATCCCCGCAAAACAATCGGATACCGTCCGTTTCCCAGATTTCAAACGCTCCGACACGATGAATCTCGGGCTGCAGTCCCTGCTCGGAAAAAAACTGTTGCAAGGCCAGGGGGCTGAGTTCCACTCCGCACA
>JAADGZ010000183.1 GCA_013152045.1 Gammaproteobacteria bacterium | reverse complement strand
CGATTTCGAGTTTTAGCATTTCCACCCGTCGCTGACTACGTTGCAGGCGTTTGTTGGAGCGTACGATACCGACGTAATCCCACATCATGTGACGGACTTCATCCCAGTTATGATGTACCACGATCTCTTCATCAGAATCCGTTACCCGGCTTTCATCCCAGGCAGGAATCTCGGCGCTGATGGCTTGCTGATCCTGTTGTTCAAGAATTTGTTTGCTGGCAGATTGGGCAAAAACCAGACATTCAAGCAGGGAGTTGCTGGCCATACGGTTGGCACCGTGCAGGCCGGTAAATGCCGCTTCGCCCACAGCATAGAGATTAGCAATATCCGTTTGCCCATGCAGATCAGTCATGATGCCGCCACAGGTGTAGTGGGCAGCAGGAACGACTGGAATAGCTTCGCGGGTAATATCGATACCAAATTCGAGACAGCGTTCATGGATGGTGGGAAAGTGGCGAAGGATGAAGTCCGCCGGTTTATGGCTGATGTCCAGAAATACGTTGTCACAGCCCAGGCGTTTCATTTCGTGATCGATAGCACGGGCGACGATATCTCGAGGTGCTAGCTCGGCGCGTTTATCGTAACGGTCCATAAAACGGCTACCATCTGGAAGTCGTAGTTTGCCACCTTCGCCGCGCAGGGCTTCTGTGATCAGGAAAGACTTGGCTTTGGGGTGATACAGGCAGGTCGGATGAAACTGGTTGAATTCCATATTGGCCACTCGGCAACCGGCACGCCAGGCCATCGCGATGCCATCGCCGGTTGCGGTGTCAGGATTGCTGGTATATAGGTAAACCTTGCTAGCACCCCCGGTGGCAAGAAGCACGAAACGCGCCCGGTAAACGTCAACCTGGTTGTTGCCCTGGTCGAGAATATAGGCACCCAGACAACGGTTGTTGCCCGGCTGGCCCAATTTCTGCGTGGTGATCAAATCCACCGCGATATGTTGTTCGTTGACCTGGATCTGCGGGTGGGCGAGAACGCGTTGCTCCAAGGTGGTCTCGACGGCCTTACCGGTGGCGTCGGTGGCATGGAAGACTCGGCGGTGGCTATGGCCCCCTTCGCGGGTGAGGTGATATTCGCCCAGGGGTGAATTGGAGGTGTTGCGGGTAAAGGTGATGCCCTGATCGATCAGCCATTGAATATTTTCGGCCGCGTGTTCGACCGTGAAGCGCACGACGGCAGGATCACAGAGACCACTGCCCGCATTGATCGTATCTTCAATATGCGAGTTAAGACTGTCATCCGGCGCATTGACCGCAGCGATTCCGCCCTGCGCATAAAGAGTCGAGCCTTCTCTAAGAATGCTCTTTGAAATCAATCGGATAGAAAGATTGTTGGCGAGTTTTAGGGCCAGCGTTAGGCCAGCTGCACCACCCCCTATAATTAGAACATCGGATTCAATCTGCTTTACGGTCAATGGATTTCAGTATTCCTGGCTGTTTATTCGAGATCATTTCAGTCATAAAAGATTAATACTTATTATGCGGGACAAAAACAGTTTAGAATAGTGGCCGCACCAGCGTTGCGAGGAAAATTAGGGCTAATATGATAATTTAGTCTGAAAATTCCGCCAAATGAGCGAACTCCATGCACAGAATAGTGTCCATAGGTATGACTCGGGCGGGTTCTAACGAATTTAGCATTGTAAGGAATCGGCCCGAATGGGCGAAAAAGAAATTGATCAGGCTCTGGTAGAGCGCGTACAGCGAGGTGACAAAAAGGCATTTGATATCCTGGTTCTAAAATACCAGTTAAGGATAATCAAGGTGCTGTCACGCTATATGCGTGATCAGTCCGAGGTGCAAGATGTCGCGCAGGAGGCGTTTATCAAGGCCTACCGCGCGCTGCCGAATTTTCGTGGCGAGAGCGCGTTTTACACCTGGTTGTACCGTATTGCGATCAATACGGCCAAGAATTATCTGGTGGCGCAGGGACGTCGGCCGCCAAATGCTGATATCGATGCCGCTGATGCGGAGCAGTATGACGGTGAATCCGCACTCAAGGATTATGCCTCACCGGAGCGTGAAGCCCTGCGTGATGAGATCCAGAAGGTCGTATTTCAGGCTATCGAAGGACTGCCTGAAGATTTGAAAACCGCTATTACCTTGCGTGAACTGGAAGGTATGAGTTATGAAGATATCGCCCAGACCATGGATTGTCCAATTGGCACGGTGCGATCGCGGATATTTCGAGCGCGTGAGGCGGTCGATGAAAAGTTGAAGCCATTATTATAGCAGTTGAATAAAGTGTATTTTCGTTAAAGGTGTGCAGGCAATGAATGACCAAGTTGAAGAACGACTATCCGCCCTTATGGATGACGAGCTTGTTGATTTCGAACAGGATATTGACTATCTGGAAGAGAATGACAGCCTGAAACAGCGCTGGATGCGCTACCACCTGATTCGAGATGTGGTCAGTGGTCATGTGCCTGATACGCTGGTACCTGATTTTGGCCTTGCCGCACGAGTCTCGGCTGCCCTGGAACACGAACCGACTATCCTGGCACCGCGCCGCTTCCAGCCTCGCCAGTTAATGAAGCAGGCGGCGGGTCTGGCAATTGCTGCTACGGTCAGCGCCATTGCTATTATCAGTATTCAGAATCCATCTTTCGAGCAGACAGGCATTACGCCCCTGGCTACGGCTGACAAGCAGGGCGACAGGCTGGTTGCTTTTGCCCGCGGTGGGCAAAATGCAGAGCGCCCTGAGCTGGTTTCATTACCTGTCACAAAACAGCATATTCAAGACCCAAGAGTCAATCGTACTAGCGCCTCAAAATTCAGTGGCTATTTATTGAACCACAATGAATATGCTGCGAGTGCCAATATTCAGGGTATGCTGCCTTATATGCGTATTGTTGGAGCCATTCAAAACCAGCCTGTTATTATCCGGGTTGCCAATGAGAAATAGCGGACCGAGCTGGGTCTTGGTGCGTACTTTTCATATCACAGACTACCAACAGCTATTCAAACGTCTAGTCATATTTGTTAGTTTGCTCATGCCCTTGAGCCTGGCTCTGGCGGATCAAAACCAGACGGAAATACAGTCCTGGTTGAAGAAAATGCATTCAGCGGCACACGGGCTGAACTATGAAGGTATTTTTGTCTACAGCCAGCATAACCAGCTAAGTTCAATGAAAATCATCCACAGTGTGGATGACAAAGGCGAGCGTGAACGCTTAATATCCATGGACGGCAGTGGTCGGGAAGTCATTCGTGATCACAATAAAGTAACCTGCTATATGCCGGACCGGCATTCGGTAGTGGTGGAAAAGAGTCGCGCGCATAATAATTACCCGCCTCGCTTCCCCATTGATATACAGGCACTGGAGAAAAACTATTATTTATCCCTGGCCGGCAAGGGTAAAGTAGCCGGTTATATTTCACAGAAGATTACTATTTTACCGAAAGATAAATTTCGTTATGGTTATCACCTGTGGGTGGAAGAAAAAACCGGGCTGCTGTTAAAAACGCATCTGGTAGTGGAAGGCGACACCCCGGTTGAACAGTTCATGTTTACCCAGTTACGCTTTCATGATCGGATTTCAGAGGCCTTATTAAAACCGGGCGTGGATAGTAGTAAATTCAACTGGTATGAAGCTCCGGCTAAAAAACAAGCGCCAACATCAAGCAAAATCGAGTTGAACTGGCTGGGAAAACAATTGCCAGCAGGCTTTCTACCGGACATGAAACGCATGACTACCTTGCCTGAAAATCTGATGCCGGTAGAGCACCTGATTTTTAGCGATGGTCTGGCGACAGTTTCTGTTTTTATCGAAGACATGATGGATAGTGAAAACAACCTTCGTGGTGGTTCACATATGGGTGCGGTGCATGCGTTTGGTCGAGCAGTAGACGATCACTATGTCACGGTTATTGGTGAGGTACCCTACGTTACGGTAAAAATGATTGGCGAGTCGGTTTCCCTCGATACTAAAAGTCTTAAAAAACAATGATTGAAGAAACAGCAGTTGTAGTTAAGTGCGAAGGCGAGTTTGCCTGGGTGGAAGCGCAGCGCAAAAGCGCCTGTGGTCACTGTAGTGTCAACAAGAGTTGTGGAACCGGAACCATCGCTAAAATATGGGGTCAGAAAAGTTCGCAGATGAAAGCCATAAACAAAGTGCACGCCTGCGAAGGTGATACAGTTTTGGTTGGTTTGCAAGAAGCTGCGCTGGTACAAGGTTCGCTGATAATTTATTTATTGCCCATTGTCAGTATGATTCTATTTGCGATATTTGGTAAACATATGGCCGGTCAATGGCAGCTTGCCTCGGTCGATGGCACTAGTGTTCTGTTTGCTGTTATTGGTTTTTTATTGGCTGGTATTCTGATTAAAATCTATTCCAAACGGATTAGTGCAGATGCACGTTACCAGCCAGTCGTGCTCAAACGTCTTTCCATACATTGATAATCTTAGTAATTCATAGAAAAAAATAGCCCGCAGAAATTTAATTAACTATACGGTGATGAGTAGCCATGAAATCCCCAGTAACAATCTCGTTTAATTCTTTTAATAAAATATTTCTGAGTATGCTCGCCGTGGTGGCATTGGCGCAGGTGCTGCTAATCTCGACGGCAAAGGCGGTTGAGTTGCCGGACTTTACCAAGCTTGTTGAGCAGAATAGTGCGGCAGTCGTAAATATCAGCACCACGCAAAAAATAAAACGTGCGCAGCGTATGCCGCATGATTTTAATATGCCCAACATGCCAAAAGATTCCCCTTTTGGTGATCTGTTTCGACACTTCTTTGGTGAAGGTGGCGGCAATGGTGGGATGCCTGAAGAATTCAAAACCCAGTCATTGGGATCCGGTTTCATTATCGATACGGATGGCTATGTAGTAACCAATTATCATGTTATTAAAGATGCTGATGAAATTATCGTTAAATTAAGCGATCGTCGTGAATTGAAGGCGAAGGTTATCGGCAGCGATGAACGCAGTGATATGGCCTTGTTGAAAATTGATGCCGACGACCTGCCGGTGGTGAAAATCGGCAAATCAAGTACTCTCAAAGTAGGCGAATGGGCTTTGGCTATTGGTTCACCCTTCGGTTTTGATCATTCGGTTTCTGTAGGCGTGGTCAGCGCTATTGGCCGTAACCTGCCCAGTGAAAACTATGTGCCCTTCATCCAGACCGATGTAGCCATTAATCCGGGCAATTCCGGTGGTCCGTTGTTTAATTTAAAAGGCCAGGTAATTGGCATTAACTCGCAGATCTATAGTCGCACCGGCGGTTTTATGGGCCTGTCATTTGCGATTCCCATTGATGTTGCCATGGATGTAGTCGCGCAACTCAAGGATAAAGGCAAGGTTGCGCGTGGTTGGCTGGGCATTTTGATTCAGGATGTCAATCGTAAACTGGCGGAATCTTTCGGCATGGATGATCCGCGCGGCGCCGTGGTATTGCAAGTGGTGCCGGACAGCCCGGCGGCCAATGCAGGCTTTAAAGTCGGCGATGTGGTGATTCAATTCAACGGCAAGAAAATTATTCATTCATCTGATTTGCCCCTAGCTGTTGGTCAGGCCCCGATTGATGTCAAGGCGCAGGTCAAGTTGATACGTGAAGGCAAGACTAAAACCCTCTCGGTGATAATTGCTGAATTACCCTCGAAAGATGTGTTGGCAGAAAATAACCCTGCCGCGTCCCATAAGGGTGAGGAAAGCCGCCTGGGTCTGGTGGTCGAGGATCTGACTGCTGAACAGCGCGAACGTATTGGACTGGGTAAGCGCGGTATCGTGGTACGCGATGTGGAAAAAGGTCCGGCGCGGGAAGCCGGTATTCATCGCGGCGATGTGATTTTGATGCTAGATAGTCAGGACATCAATAACATCAAGCAATTCAAGAAGGTTGTTGCTGGGTTGAAAAAAGGAAAATCTACCCCGATACTGATTCAGCGTGGTAATGCGCCGCTGTTCCTGCCACTGAAAATTCCCGCAGAATAAGGGTGCCTGAAAGGTTACAGATCTACCTGCGCCACGGCTGTCATCTTTGTGATGATATGCTGTTGGCGCTGGAGGCCGTGAAAACACGCTGGTCGTTCGAACTTGATGTTATCGATATCAGCGGAGACGAAACACTGGAAGCCTGTTACGGAACGCGAGTGCCGGTGCTACGGGGTGAGCGGGCCGAAATCTGTTATTACTTTCTTGATGAAGAAGCGTTGCAAGCGTATTTCAGTCATTCATAAAATCCTGTAAAATCACCGCCAATCGGCTGCACGTCGTTTTTAGTACAGTCTTGATGAAAGGCGCTCCTGCAGCGCCTTTTTCATTTTCATCACAAACAACAGGTGAGTAGTGGGTCAACTGACGCATATCCGGAATTTCTCAATTATTGCCCACATCGATCACGGTAAATCGACCCTGGCAGATCGCCTCATCCAGATGTGTGGTGGCCTGTCCGAACGAGAAATGGAGGAACAGGTACTAGACTCCATGGATCTGGAGCGTGAACGGGGAATTACCATCAAGGCGCAGAGCGTCACCCTCGATTACAAAGCGCAGGATGGCAAAACCTACCAGCTTAATTTCATCGACACACCCGGTCATGTGGATTTTTCCTATGAAGTTTCTCGTTCACTGGCCGCCTGTGAGGGCGCATTGCTGGTCGTGGATGCCTCACAGGGCGTAGAAGCCCAGAGCGTGGCCAATTGTTATACTGCTATCGAGCAGGGCCTGGAAGTACTGCCGGTCTTGAATAAAATCGATCTACCCGCCGCCGAGCCTGAACGGGTAAAGCAGGAAATTGAAGAAATTATCGGTCTGGATGCCTCTGAATCGCAACTGGTTAGTGCAAAGACGGGCGAGGGCATGGAGGCGTTGCTGGAAGATCTCGTCACCTATATTCCTTCGCCAGAAGGGGATCTCGATGCACCTTTGCAGGCGCTTATTATTGATTCCTGGTTCGATAACTATCTCGGTGTGGTTTCGCTGGTGCGGGTGATGCAGGGTCGATTGCGCAAAAAACAGAAAATTCGCATCATGTCTATTGGCCGTGACTACCAGATCGACCATGTCGGTATTTATACACCGAAGAGAAAAGATCTGCCCGAGCTGTGTGCTGGTGAAGTGGGTTATGTCATCGCCGGGGTCAAGGAAGTGGATGGTGCACCGGTCGGCGATACCATTACCGATGTTGCACGCCCGGCTGAAAAAGCATTGGCCGGTTTTAAACCTGTGCAGCCGCAGGTGTTTGCCGGCCTGTTTCCGGTGGCCGGGGATGATTACGAAAACCTGCGTGAAGCCTTGTCCAAGCTACGCCTTAATGATGCCGCATTATTTTACGAACCGGAATCTTCACAGGCGCTGGGCTTTGGTTTTCGTTGTGGCTTCCTTGGCTTGCTGCACATGGAAATCGTCCAGGAACGACTTGAGCGCGAATATGATCTGGATCTGATCACCACTGCACCCACTGTAGTATTCGAAGTAGAAACGACTAAGGGTGAGATTATTCGTATCGACAATCCAGCTGATTTGCCGCCAGTCAATCATATCAATGAAATTCGAGAACCCATCGTGCTGGCCAATATTTTGGTGCCGCAGGAATATGTCGGCAACGTCATTACCCTGTGCATCGAGAAACGCGGGGTGCAGAAAAAAATGGAATACGTGGGAGCCCAGGTATCGATCAGTTATGAAATGCCGATGAATGAAATCGTGCTAGATTTCTTCGATAGACTGAAATCGGTTAGTCGTGGCTATGCCTCGCTGGATTATGAACTCAACCGCTTCCAGGCGGCCGATCTGGTAAAACTGGATATTCTTATCAATGGTGAAGTGGTGGATGCCCTGTCTGTCATAGTGCATCGGGATCAGGTTCAACATCGCGGCCACGATCTGACC
>JAADGZ010000036.1:1922-10972 GCA_013152045.1 Gammaproteobacteria bacterium | reverse complement strand
TCGAACTTTTTCCATATAGCCACAGCCTCACCTAATAACCAATTTTGGTAAGAACCATCATTACTATGAAAAAAATGTGAGGTATAACTCAAAAGAAAATTAGCTATAATTTTCCCCACATCAAAACCAAACGGCCCAAAGTATGCAAACTCTGTATCTATCACATAAGTTTCTTGCTGGTTTGCCATCAAAGATCCCGTATGAAGGTCAGCATGAAGAAGCGCGTCAGTCTTTGTTAAAAACAATTCTTTAAACTTTAGCACTCCTAACTTATATTTTGCATCGCACCTTAATGTTTCTCTAGCAAACTTATTGGTAATAGGGCTCGAATAATTTGATTCGTGCTCCATATAGGGAAAAGTAAAAACAAAATCTTCCGTAAGCTTACATAACTCATCATTAAGGTTAAATTGATCCATTAAATGACGGCGCTCAATACTCTTCATACCAAGAGCACTCGTGCGAAACAACGTCTCAGCTAAAAAAGTACCTATGTCACTGCCGATATCTGGAAAAACCACACCTTCAATCATGCTATGACGAACAACCGTATGGCTATCTAGAGTCTCCATTACCAATACACTCATCTCTTCATCAGAGTGATAAATAGCGGGCACAAACTCAGGAACCAAATCATTGTAGGCATGCAATGCCCGTATTTCATACGTCATTCTGTTGCGACTTAATGGCCACGCTTCACCAGCCATCCTCAAATAGGGGACGGCCTGCTTAAGCACAACGGTACGATCAGGAAAACCTGAACGGCGTATTTTATAAACGTAATTAAGGTTGCCATCTCCTATCTCTTCGATATCAAGCCCCTCTCCCTTGCCAAGCACTTCCATAACCTTAGGAAGCCCTGCCAAATAGTCAGGAATAGAGCTTTTATCTAGAATTTTATAGGCCATTTACTTGATGTCACCAAGCGAGGTAGTGGCGCTATATTCAGGGTGGCTTGGGTTTACCAATTGAATTTTGCTTAATATACTTTCGTGAAGTTTTCCGTTTGACATGCATACATCACTCTTGCTGAGGTCCCACGGCTTACCATTAAAGTCTGAAACCACCCCGCCGGCCTCCTCCACACAAACAGCACCAGCCGCTATATCCCAAGGAGATATATTGAGTGTTACAAACGCATCCACACGGCCTGAGGCCACCGTATAAGCCTCTATTGCGGCCGACCCCATTTTTCGAAAATCCTTTATCGAATCATTGAGTACGTAACTCATCGTTGCAAAACGATGATTGTTTAAATCACCACCAGGGCAGCCGACGATATATCCCTTCCCCAGGTCTAGCGTATCTGAAACGTGTATCGGACGCCCATTTAAAGTGCATCCATGGCCTTTACGCGCCACTGCAAGCTCTTCTATAAAAGGGGCGAAAATTACACCAGTAATAGGCACATTCTCATAAGCTAAACAAATGGACACAGCAAAAAAAGGGTTGTGATTAACATAGTTGGAGCTGCCATCAAGCGGGTCAATAACCCACGTGTACGGGCTACCTTTATCTATTTGGCCGGTCTCTTCAGTGAGCAAATTATGCCCAGGGTGTCGCTCAGAGATCACCTCTTTAATTATCTGATCAGCCTCATTATCAAGCGAAGAAGTAATTTCCTTTGTCAGCCCTCGATTTGAAACAGACAATGTATCTGCGCCATACATTTCGATGTGATGGCGCTTATATTTACTTAATAGGTGTTTCCCTGCTAGGACTGCAGCATCAACTGCTGTTTTTGTAAAAAATTCCACCGCCGTATACTCCACACAAAATAGTATTTAAATCAAACAATTTATTATCAAATATGATTAGGCTAACCCAACTATTTTCTTGTTACATCAGCTAAGTTTTTCTTTTCATATTGACAACCACAAATTGAACCTAAAATTTCACTTAAGAAGATAAGGCTCCCAAAACTCTTCGTCGTAACGCTCCCATGCATGACAGCCAAAAGGAAGCTTGTTACTGTTTAGTTCATAACAATATTTAGGAACAATTTCAAAGGCAAACTTAAGCGCTTCTTCAACATCAGGAACCCTATAACTCGGCAAATAATGAGTCGCTCTAGTAATTAGAAAAACCTCTTCACTTCTCTGCCAATTAGCAACTTCCCATTTAATACCATTAAATCGCTTAAAAAGTCCCAAAAAGAAACTAGGCATATAGATAAGTTTTCGGAAAAAGCTCTTGTTACCATGCCTATGTGCCCAACGACCAAAAAGACTATAAGCATAACGCTCTGAATCGAAAAGACGTATGAAAGTATCAATTCTTTTTAGTGCGAAA
The DNA here is from genome assembly GCA_013152045.1 of Gammaproteobacteria bacterium. Classification (GTDB taxonomy): domain Bacteria; phylum Pseudomonadota; class Gammaproteobacteria; order UBA6429; family Thiohalophilaceae; genus JAADGZ01. The sequence goes on along the minus strand of JAADGZ010000036.1, from coordinate 8,680 downwards.
CCGCTATTTCCAACCTTACCCTCGTAGATACTATCTTTGTTAGGTGAATCATCGTGCTTTACCCAGGGAGCCCCGATAAAATCATAGCCTTTTTCACACCAGTCAAGCAGCCGATCAGAAAACACCAGCGCGTCTAAATGATAAGTTAACATGTACTCATACTCATCAAACGTCTTATAAAACCCGCTCGACATTACCATTCTCTGGTAGTTTTGAACGCTGCCAAAATATTTCGGGCTGAAACGCTTTATTTTCAGACCGGGAAAGTCAATATCCAGCCCTTCTGGCGCCACAATAAAAATATCATGCTGCCCCAGGTGTTGGTGTAAATGCCTGAGAGACATTTTCTCGCTTGGCGTCAATTCCGATCGATTCGATATCGGCACCACTATTACCACTTTCTTTTTATTCATACCGACTCATTACTATAAATTTCGTCATATTCTCTGCAAAGGGCATTACAAGTCAGAAGCTGACTGCTATCCCAAATTTTAGCGGCGGATCCATTACAAATCTTAGCACGCAGTTGTCGCTAAATTTGCCACAGCAACACACTGGCAATTATTTATAACGCCACGTTACTCCGGCGATGCTATTGGCAGACAAGCGGAGTCACTATATTTAGTGGCGGAGTAAAAAACCTTATCTGTTATTCATCCTGAACTTTCGTCCCAGCAAAGGCTTCACCAATCTGACTATCACGTTTTTCGACAATCTCTTGTGTAAACTTTCATACGCGGTCAATTGGTCTGCCATCTGTTCTAGGTGCTTTCTCACATATTCCCCCCCGCCTGCCCGTGTTACCACTAATGCGCAGTCCACTTTCATCCGGTTAATCAGTGCCGTGGTCTTGGCTTCTTCGTGAACCAGGGCCGTAGATAAGAGTTGGTCAATTTTCTGAAAACTGAATTTTTTTGCCATCTTCAGCCATAAATCCACATCCAGCGCGATATCAATGCTTACATCTAATGGCCCTGCTTCATCCCACGCCAGGCGACGAAAAAAGCATGAAGGCTGCATAAAATTGCCGCCATCCATCCATTGGCAAAAACGCTCGAAAGTCAGCTCATCGGGGTCTTTATAGTAAACAGTGTTATCGGATATATCGGCCTTGCGACCATGGCCGACGAAGACTGCGGCCTGCGGGTACTGTGCAGATGCTTCTGCGACCGTGGCCAGTGCTCCCGGTTCCAGGCGATCATCCGAGTTCAGCCAAGCATAAATATCCCCAGATACCTTACCAAAACCTTTATTGATGGCATGAGACTGTCCCTTGTCTTTTTCGCTCACCCAGTACGCCAGATGCTGCTCATAGCGCTTGATGACCTCGACGCTATTATCATCGCTGCCACCATCGATCACGACGTATTCAAGATTGGGATAGTTTTGATCGAGCACAGACTGAATCGTCGCTTCCAGGTACCTGCCCTGGTTATAGGATGGCGTCACTATCGATATTTTTGGAAAGTTCATCTTATCGCTTCTTCACACCCGTAGACAGCCCATCACATAATACTGTCGCAAAACCACCATCGGCGCAGGGACATAATTCCCCCGCTTACTGACAACCTTGTTGGGGGCTGTGAAACTCATTCTCCATTCTCACCCAACGCTTTAATCTCGCTTCTCTGAAACACATAAGACAATGACGGCACCACAAAATGTGATAACAAACCAAGCCTGGATACCACACTGTAATAAATCTTTTTTGGGGCACTTATTTTCTTTATATAACTGCCCTCACCATAGGGCAAATAATAGGGGAAAGTATCCAAGAATTTTTCATACGATGAATAATGAAGCCAATCGGAAATTGGCTTAAACCCTTGCATTTTTTTTGTTAGTGTATATGGCGACCAAAATAAATTATCATTTTCCCGGTTCGTCCTGTTGAATAGCTTCGCATAGATTTTTCTTACAGGAACCGGAAGCCAGTGACAAAAGGGAAGCTGGGTGTCATGGGCAATGACCGGAAACCAAAGATTCGGCGTTGTTAGCACAACCAGGTCTTTCGACACCCGGCATAATTCAGAAACAGCATCGTTTGATCGGTAGACATGCTCGAGAACCTCGATGCAATACACTATATCAGCCTCTTTATCCTTCAGAGGGATGCGTTGGAGCCCTCCGACACGCCAGTCTATTCTATCCCCAATCCCAAGAATATTTGCGATCTTTTTGCCCGCATCTAAACGAGCCTTATTTGGTTCAATGGCAATGATTTTTGCATCAGTAGCGTACGCAAAAGCCATAGCTAGCCAGCCGAAACCGGCCCCAACATCTACTATAGTGACATCGCTGTTAATAGGTGAAAAATCCAATATTTGTTTCACGTAACGATCAGTATAGAATGCTAAGGTGTCGGCGATATTTAAGTTGGCATAATGCCCTTCTGCGAAATATTCAACTCGTCTGACGCTGTTAACTATGTCGTCTGAAACTAACTTCCTGTATTCGGGCAGATGAAACTGGTTCAGCCCTTTAGCCATTCTTACACTATCATTCATCATTAAAATCCCCTATTGGCGGCTTAACTCAGACCCAATCACTTCGACGCTGTTGTCACTGCTGCCACCATCGATCACGACTTATTCAAGATCATCAGGACAGTCTTGGTACAGCACTCCCGAAAAACCACCACCATTGACGCAGTGACCTTATACTCCAAGTATTCTCCCGGCTTCCTGCCAACCATATCGGGCAACCATACCCATATCTTGATTCCTGTATAATATTGGCAAATGCAAGAACCAATATACAATGGTTAGCGCCTACTCAAACAAGCTTCATATACCACATTACCCAAGCCCCGTGAATAATATCAAACACCCGGCATTCAAGCCCATGGAATGGGCATTGGTGCAGACATCCCTATGAACATCTTAATCACCGAGAGCCCTTCCGAAAACGGCTATATCGAGTCTTTGATACAAGCCTATTCGAAAGCAGGGCATACCGTTATCTGTGATGCCTATAATTTCTATTTCTCGAACTTCAAACCCGACATTTTGCATATTCACTGGCCAGAACGCCTATATAAATGGTGTCCACTGCAAAATGTAGAGCCCATCGATATTTATTCCATCATCAAAGAACGGCTTTTATGGTACAAAAGCAACGGGGCAAAGATCGTCCACACCATACACAATCTTAAGCCCCATGAGCATGAAAACCCCTTTGAAGAAAAAATATACCGTCTGGTGATGACATATGCTGACGTTTTAGTTCACCACTGTGCTAATTCTGTCGATCAATTAATAGCAAAATACCCCGACGCATCGAACAAAATAAATATTATTTGCCCGCATGGTGATTATCTTATTCACTATAAGTACATCAATCAGTCAGATGCGCGGCAACAGCTCGGCATACCGCAAGAAAAAACCACCATTTTAAACTTTGGCCGGCAACGACCTTACAAGAACGAAAAATTTATTGGCGAGGTCTTTGCCAAGCTGAACTTGCCAGCAAAGCATCTGCTGATAGCAGGACAGTTTGCCAACCCGGGCGGCAATTTCGCTTCCAGGCTTTACTTCCACGCCCGCAATAAAATAAGAACAAACTTTAAGCACTCTCAGCACAAATACATCTACCACAATATCGCCACTACGGATCTGCCCGCTATTTTATGTAGCGCCGATATCGTATTTGTCGGCCAGAGACAGGGCTTGAACTCCGGACTTTTAGCGTTGGCTGCCACATACAGCAAGCCCGTGGTATGCCCGGATATAGGCTGCTTTAGCGAGTCTTTATCGGGCTGGCAGCATAATACTTACGAAGCAGGCAATATTTCTGATGCGACCAAAGCGCTGCTTGAAATGTGTCATCAGGTCGAGACCATCAAACAAGCAGGCCAAGGGCTCGATAATAGCCAATGGCTTGCGGAGCATTCATGGGATAAACATGCTGCCACGATACTGGATACCGTGAAACAAATTAGCCGCTAAACTAAAGTGGCAAGCCGGACTCTTTTCATCATATCTACTTAGTCTAGCCCTGACGAAATAACGCTCCACTGACGCCAAAAAGCTATACTACAACCAGCCTATTGAAAGGCAGAGACGACCCTGACAGCGTTCGCATGCCAGGTGTAATTTTCTTTAACCCAATGACAACCTTTTTTCGCCACACTGCTGCGGTACGCAGAATCATCTGCCAGTCTACGCATTAGCTTTGCCAAATATTCTGGCCCCGCCACATCCTGCGGTACCAACCAAAGCTGCTCTTCGTCACTGAACAGCTCGCGCACAGAAGGGGTATTCGGACCAATGGTTGGCAAACCCATCGCCATATATTCAAACAGCTTAAGAGGCGAGCAATAATCCAGAGTATAAGGCATTACGGCCAAATCAAAAGTTGCCAAAATTTGCGGCACATCCTGATGATCCTGCCAACCCAGCTGGAGATAACTGTCTTGCGGACAACGTCGACTCAGCTCTTTCTTCACAACCGAAGAGTGCTGCCCATCGCCAACGACAAATAAAAAGAATTTATTTTTCCCATCGCCATTGGCCAACAAGGAATAACTTTCGATCAATTCAGGTAAGCGCCGAAATGCCTCCATCCCGCCCAAATAACCAATCACAAAGCTGTCTTCGGGAATCCCGTAGCGCTGGCGCAATACTGCGCGCCGAGACAACAAAGCGGAATCAAACCTTCTCACGTCGACCCCGTTAGGGTTGACCACAATCTTGTCAGTATCGACTCCAGCATCTAATAATGATTGCTTGAGCACAGAAGAAACAGGGAAGACTTTGTCCACATGGCGAAATTGGCTAAATTCCAACCAGCGCGGAATAGCGCGCACTATTTTGTTTTCAAAGTATTCGTCAGATAAAATTGCGTTAAATTCTATAGCAATTTTTACAGTCGGGTGACGCCGTTTAAGTTCGGCAAAATCGATTCTGGTGGACTCATGCCGCACTATCAAGAGATCATAGCTCTGCGCCGCCAAGCGCCTGCTAACGTCTTCTGTGCGCCTCCTATGCATCACCGTCATGCGTAAAAAAGTATGCATTGCAGACGGCAGCCAACTGGTCAGCGTCAGCCTTTTTTCAGATGATTGTGATGTTGGCAGCTCTTGCTCCAACTCGTAAAACGAGTCAACAGACGCTACGTCCTCAACTGAGTTCAAAGCCGCATAAAATTCGCGCGCATGCGTGCGCCCACCATGGCGTGAATTAATCGTATGACAAAGATATAGTACTTTCAAACCCAACTTCCCGATATGCTTGCATCACAAACGTTTGTTTCATAACACAGCGTTCTCATCACCTGGACATACCAAGCCGAAACGCCAATACAGTCTTTCATTGGCAGTCAACAACGCCTCGTACGCCCCCGAGAATCAAAAACAGCCATGATGTATCGCCTTAACGGCAAGCTTGATGCACACCTGAACCATACGGCTTAAGAATTGGCACACGCACCCAGCGCCGTCACGCCTGCCTTGACAGCCTAGCTTTACCATACCACCATCAGTATCTGATAAACTGTCGCATCTTTCTGGGCAAGGCAAATTCGGGCTGACAGAAGCATGTACCATATCGACCCACCCCTAGACTAAACGACACCCATGCCAAATATCGCAAATATCGCAAACACTCTTTTGGCCCAACTGTTCATCTGATATTCACGTAAGCAAGGTAGAGTTGCTGCCAACTCTAGCGGGCTTATATGCCAGCGAATGGAAAATGATTAAACATTCACACATTTATGCCGACCCCTTATGACATTAAGGACATTATCAACAACGCAAGAATGATCCAATTTTGCGTAACAATAATATTGCCCCATGTCGATTAACTTTGAATGCAACCCGGATATTTCATGAATTTGAAAAACCACGCTTATTTATCCTGCTCATTACTATTACTCACCCTTGTCGCTTGCGGTGGTGGTGGTGGTGGCGGCAACACCAACTCAGACACTGCTGCCAATAGTTTCACACAAGGCCAACTCACCGCCCCGGTACAGCTCAACGGCGGCGGCATCAAAGGCCCACTTGCGCACGCTGAAGTGCATATTTACAATATAGATACCCGGTTTGCTACTTTTTTTGACTCCGCCAACCCTATTGCAACGGGTATTACTGACGCCAATGCGGCAATACAAAGCCTCAGCCTCCCGGCCGGCACCACCCTGCCCCTAGTACTGGAAGTAGACGGCACCAACAGTACCGACCTCATCACCGGTCAAGCCCCAGTGCTGAGAAAACTGGTCACCGTCATTACCCAAACTCAAATCGAGGCAAGAGCCCCTATCTACGCCACACCCTTGTCCACCATGACCTATCTGGTAGCAAAAAATGCTGCCCGCGACGGTAGCGTCAACACATTCCTAAACCAACTGACGCCTGCCAACGACCTGGTATTATCGGTATTCAATTTTGGCCTTAGCGCAAACTTAAACACCTTTCTGACCTCACCCTTGATTGACAGCAGCGCCAACACCGTAGAAAGACAGCGGCTTGCCGCACAATACCGCGCTGCCAATGAAGCCTTGGCCGCCGTCGTTTACCAGGCCACCAGCCAGCTTCGCACAAACGGCGCAAACGTCGACGAAGACGCTATTCTGGCCCAACTCGCACGCGACCTGCAGGCTGATCTGCGTATAGACAATCGAGCCGCTAACGCGCCATTGGCTCACAATATTGACCTCGACATCATCCGTGCCAACGCCCTGGATTTAAACATCCCACGCTCTTCAATCAAAATCAGAGACATCGCCGGAGTCCTCGAAGACGAGCTACAACTGGG
>JAADGZ010000036.1:0-1870 GCA_013152045.1 Gammaproteobacteria bacterium | reverse complement strand
CTCAACGCGGACATTGATAACGATGGCATTATTAATGCGCGGGATAATAGCAACGATAATACGCGCAACAACAATACCCATAGCACCGCTGTTTTAAATGCTGATTTTGAGCGCCTGAGCCGGGGCGCTTACCGCGAATCAGACTTACGCTCAGACTTTAACGTCAACTCTTGGCGCAGCAATGGGCTATCCGAATTTAGCCGCTACAGAAATGAAACCGTACATGGGCCAAACGCGAGTTCGATGGACATTGTTGCTGATCCCGCAAACTCAGGACGTGGCAATGTCTTGCGTACCTTGCATGGCAACGGCGTCGCGTCGGGTGGCTTTCGCTTCAGAGCGGACTTGCCTCCATCAAATGAATATTACTTTGCCTATGACTTTTATATACCGTTCGGTTGGTTTCAACCGCTTCAACATAAAATGCCTGGCTTGATCAACGGCACCATGCTGGAGGCATCACACGGTGTCGGAACCCCGTCGCCAGAAACTCTGGTGGCATTCACTGCACAGATGCAGAGTCACAGTCAGCAGGCATTTGGCCGCGGCGATAGTAGCTTGGCTGGGTATATTTACGACAAGGATCGCGTCCAAACCTATGACTGGCTGAATACAGTTGACCCCTCCTCTGAGGCCGTTTCAGGACAATATCTTATCCCTCGTGGTCGCTGGATCAAGATCGAGCAGTATATGAAGGTGAATACGGGTGGCCAGAGGAATGGCGAACTCAAGATCTGGGTGGATGGCGTCTTACTGTCAGATCAACCTCATCGCTGGAGAGATGCGGCGAGTACGCGCTTGATCGATGGCATGTGGATGAATAGCTTTTACGGTGGCAACCCAAGTGATCCAAGAAACCGTCCGCCTGCTGACCAATACCACTACTATGATAATTTTATCGTCTCAACTTCGCCGATAACACATTAGCTCAGAGTTTCTTCGGCCGTAGAAGGCTCTGAAGAACCGGCGTTGACGCCAAGTGGTCATTGACACCGCATAAAAGCGCCGCGCCCAGTTACGGTAAAACCACGCTTGCTTACCAGATAGGCTTCCATGCAATAGTTGGATTAAACACTCACTGCTCGTACAGAAAGAATTCCTCACGCACCTTTCCACTTACTAGACGCCCGCTCCACACGGATCTTATTACTTTTCGTTTAAAGCCAATATTATTGGTCAGAATGCTATCGTTTTCACCAGTATTAATTCTTTACACCACAGGCTTGGAGGGGAAGCTCTGCAATGGAGTGTTTTTCTTTTCGAATACACTTTTCCAGCGGGTATGTCCGGCCAGTATCACGTAGCCTCTCTTATCTTCCGTGCTCTCGGGAAGCTCATCTACCGGGAAATACATCACGCAATAGCGTCTCGCAAAGATTATAAAATTTTGGCATCAGCCTGATTTTTCAACTTGCTGCCATCTCTTACACAGTACTAGCAACATAACCAGTCGTACCTTTGTACTGACTGACCAAACCTTGATACCCTATTATTTGTTCATCGGCATCTGGCATGACACAGCCATCACATTGCACGCATGTTGTTGCCCTTGTCACGCATTGCGCACTCAATTCCTTGATAGTTTACTGATACTTTAATAATTTCGAGTCTCTCGTCAGCAGGATGATCCGGGATATCTGTGCCAGCAACAATGATCCTAAAATCTGTATCAAGCTGATTCAAATTGATTGCAGAGTCAGGTTGAAATCATTAACGACCTTATCCCAGTTCAGTGATGATTGCCTGGAACGCAATGGCACTATAAAATACAGCATCGTTTTCTCTCATTTCTTAATCTTAATATACACGCCTAAGGAACATGTAGCAGATAGGGACTGCACCGAATAGTTTGACTAACATCCAAACTAAC
>JAADGZ010000033.1 GCA_013152045.1 Gammaproteobacteria bacterium | reverse complement strand
TTTATGGATGCAAATCAGATCATGATTAAAATAATTATTATTGGAACAATAATGATGTTGGCGGTTCAGGCCTGTTCATTGGGATCCAAACCAGAAAAAATCGCCAGCATTCCAGTCTGGGTATCAAGCCCGCCTGCCGATACTTCAGAAACTATATATGGAATAGGTAGTGGTTTCTCTTATGATGAAGCGAAAGAAACTGCGTTAAAAGATATCACCGGCAAGCTTATTACCGAGATTAGCAGTCAAAGCAAAAGTGAAATCAGCCAGTTCAATAATTCAGTCTCCCGTAGCGCTAACCAGCAAATAAGCACTCGTACTATTGATACGCAACTTTCTGACTATAAAGTTCTGCAATCCGAGAAGGTGGGCAGAGAATTGTTCATGCAAATCAGCATGTCGCGACGCGGGTTCATAAAAACAACATCGTCGCGGCTTAAGGAGATTGATGACAAAATTAGGAACACCATGCACGGGCTTCCCGGAAAAACCAAACTGCAGCAATTTATCGCGACACGGGATTTAGAGTCCCCCATGAGCAAAGCTCGCTCACTGGTATTGTTGCTGCAGGCAGCCGGCGGCAAACAAAATACCGACAAGTATCTATCTTATTACAACAAGATTCTTGGAAAATCAAACAGTCTTCTTTACGCCGTTCAATTTAATGTTAGCTCAAGCGAAAACCTTAAAGGTTTTGCAAAACATCTAGTTACCTTGATGCATAACGAAAAAATATCTGCCTCTGTGTCCGATAAAAAAGGTGCCGATGCATACGTGCAAATCAGCGGCACTGTAAAAAGCTCAGTTATATTCTCTCAATACATATCGCAACTTAAAATTCGCATAAAAATAAGCGATAAAAATAAACGAGTCATATCAGTCAGAGAATATGAGGCGTCCGGTTCATCGCCAGGCGATGCAAACGCTGCATCCGTTTTTGCGATTGAAAATATGGGAAAAAAATTCAAGCACAATGGAGTTCTTGAATCATTGGGATTAGTTAAAAACAACGCTTAAACAAGCGATTACAACATTAAGGGGAGTGTCATGCATAAATATATCTATCCTGTTATTGCCTGCGGGCTACTAAGCGGATGTTTTATGGGCGGTAGCAATATAAAAGATATATCGTCATTTCAAAAACAGCCGTTGGTCAAGGCCAGTATTATGCCTAGCGAAGCGCAGTTAAACGGCGCAAAAACTCGTGTTATTGTCATGGATATCGATGATGATAATGTGAGCGTTGCAAAAAATGCGAAACTGGGAACGGCAATCAGCAATAAAATTGAAAACCTATTGTCGGACACTGGAGTTGAGGTGGTCGATCGGAAACTTGCATCCAAATTACAAAAAGAAATACAACTCGCAGAGCTTAAGGGGCGGCATGATTATAAAGGGCCAGAAGTTGCTGACTTTAGCGTTACTGGAAAAATCATAACGGCTAACTTTACCCAAACATACTATGCCGCCAAATCCAGTGTTGATGACAAAGGCAACCGTTATTACACCCCTCCAAGCTGCAGTTACGCTATATCCATAGAAGCTACTTTAAAAGTCCACGCTTTGCCATCACTAAACCTGATTGACACCATAACCATCACAGATACAAAGAGTAAGTCGCAGGAGTTAAGCAATCATGGATATAGCCATTACAATTCTATTCACCAATGTCCGCCCTATAATAAGGCACAGCTAGAGAGCTTGGTTGATGCTGCAGGCTCGGATGCTGTATATGAATCAAAGGTTAAATTAAAAAACAACTTTGCTCCGCGCGGCTATATAACCGATTATCGCGTTAATGACGGCAAAAATATATTCAAAATCACAATGGGTAAACTTGCCGGTGTAAAAGAAGGACAGGAAGTCGATATTATCCAAACATTCAAAAACGAAGATCAATTGACGGGTAAAACCAACTTTGAAGAAAGAAAGTTGGTGGACGGCTCTGTCAGCAATCAAATTGGCAAAAAATACGCATGGATAGTGATTGACGATGTAGAAAAAGCAAAAAGAGTACATCTTGGTGATACGGTAAAAGTACACTTTAAAGACAGCATACTTGATGAGGTTAAGAAATTATTTTAGCTCTCCAATTTACGACACAAAAAACACCGGCCGCAGTTTTTTGCGGACGGTGTTTAGAAATGCGTAAAAAGTGCCGGAGGGATTATTTTTTGACTAGTTGGCTCTACGTTTATAAAATCATTTGCTCATTCACCTGTAAGCATAGCCTTTTTCAAAAAAGAGGGAATCATGCTGCTCTGTGGGTGGTTGTTGATTTTAAATGGCGTGTTTGAGCTGATGTTTGGAGCGCATAGTATAAGGTTTAAGTTCTTTGGGTAGATCCACGAACTCACTCAGAAAAATGATCACCTTGGCCTCAGGACTGGTGGCGATGCCCTTGAGCCGGTTAATAATGTTGGGATCATCCAATGCGTAATTGAAGTCGCGCAGGATATAGATACCGAAGTGGCGGGTGTTCTCGATGTGATCGAGTTGTTCACGGGCGGTTTTAGTGCGGGGAATAGTGATATGTGAGGCACCCAACCGATGCATGCCATCATTGGCTCGACTCATGTAAAATGCTTTGTTACTAAAGCGACTCAACTGGGTAAACAAATCAACCACCCGATCAGTATCGTAGGTCTCCATCGTGAGCAGGCGATACTTGGATTCGAGTATTTTTTCTAGTTGTCCAAGGTAGTCCATAGAGCAGGCCGTTTGAAGTTTAACCGATGACCTGTAGTATAGCGGTTTTCAGCCGTAGTTCCCGTGCTTGCCTGTGATGCAGTTCAAAAAATCTCCGTTTAAGGTTTAGCTTCAAGCGCTTTTGATCAATGATTGGAAACTTATAACCTGGTTACGTCCGGCTTCTTTTGCGTGATAAAGCGCCTTGTCGGCTTTATCAAACAGGGATTCTACCGTGTCTTTGGCGGTCAAGCTGGCGGTTCCCAGGCTGGCGGTCAGGGGGACTTTGCTGGAGTCATCATGACTGCTGTGACTGAAGCTGAAACTTTCAATAGCCTTGCGGATGCGGTTAGCGACAGCACGGGCGCTACGGCCATCGGTGCCTGTTAGCAGCACTACAAATTCTTCGCCACCATAGCGAAAAACGATATCGCTGGCACGCAGATTGTCATCGATGCATTTGGCGAAGGCCTTGAGGATCTCATCGCCGGCGCTGTGGCCAAACTGGTCATTAATTTTCTTAAAGAAATCGATGTCAGCGATGATCAGCGACAGGGGGGTTTTGTTGCGGTGCGCCAGGTCGACTTCACGAACCAGGTTCTGATCCAGCGATGCGCGATTTTTGATGCCGGTAAGAGGATCAAATTGAGCGGCGGTTACTGCCTGCTGATACCAGATGGCATTGCGCAAGGGGTATATCAATTGGCGCAACAGGTTTTCCAGTTGTTCCATTTCCTGCTGGGCAAAGCGATGACGACGGCTGAATTCCAGTTCACCCAAAAATTCACCGGCAAGTTTCAGCCGGTAGGAACAGGTATGCCGCTTTTTCTGGCCAAACTTATGTTCAAGCAGTAAGGGTGAGTATTCGAAATGCACCCCATCGAATTCTATCTTCTCTTGCAGGGCATCGATGAAAAAGCCCAGAATGGTGTCGATTTCAAGTGAAGTCTGCAGCAAACCCGCCAGTTTCAGCGTATGCTGCAGTTCTGCTGGTGCTATGCCCAGCTGATCTGCACTCGTTACATGAGCCGCTACTTGCTGCTCTTGTTTGTTCGGATATGTATAAACGGCCATAGCCATGAACCCTTTATTGATGACTGCCAGATAATATGCGATTTACGTGCCAAATCGTCATAAATAAAAATATCAATAAAAACAATATGATAGGATTGGCAGTATTTTTGTTTTTCCTGAATGTCAAAAATATGGCGTATTAAGTGACTTAATTTGCAGTTGTTTTGTCTGGACCTGATCTAAGGTTGTGCTGAATTTAGATTATACATTGGTCTAAATATACACCGAATAGCACCGCAAATTGTTACAGGAGCATCTTAATGCTAGTGAAATTATCCCTCTTGTTGCTGACGTTTTGTCTTAGTTTTAAGTTTACTGCTGTTAATGCGGTAGAAAATGTGACGGATGTTGATTTGGCCAATCCAGGTTATGTGGAAAAACCCGCCTGGTTTAAGAATTCTTTCCTCGATATTCGAGAAGATATCCAGGAAGCGGCCGCAAACGGACGGCGGGTGATGCTGTATTTTTATCAGGATGGCTGCCCTTATTGCGCCCGCCTGATTCAGGACAATTTTACCCAGCGCAATATCGTCGAGAAGACGCGTAAATATTTTGATGTCATTGCCATTAATATGTGGGGTGATCGGGAAGTGAGGGATCTTGCCGGTAACAAGGTGACGGAAAAGCAGTTTGCCAAAGATGCACGGGTGATGTTTACCCCCACGCTGCTACTATTGACCGAAAAAAGCCAGCTGGCATTGCGTATCAACGGTTATTTTTCGCCGGATAAATTGGAAGCCGCACTGGATTATGTCGGCCAGAAGATGGAAGGTAAGCTGGCTTTTCGTGATTACCTGCAAAAGCTTGCCGCCGTACCGGCAAGCGGAAAACTGCAGGCGGAGGATTTTTTCCTCAAGCCCCCCTACGATTTGCAAAGTCTGAACCACCGCGAAAAACCGCTGCTGCTATTGTTTGAACAGAAACAGTGTCAGGATTGTGATGAATTACATGGGAATATTTTTAAACGCAAACAAACGCGGGCGCAGTTGCGGCATTTTAATGTCGTACGCCTGGATATGTGGGCCGATACGCCACTGATCGATATGCAGGGTAACAAAACCACGGCCAAAGATTTGGCTCGGAGCTTGAACATCAAATACGTTCCCAGTATGTTGTTCTATGATGGTGCTGAAGAAGTGATTCGCACCGAAGCCTGGCTGAAATCGTTTCATATTGAGTCGGTCATGGACTATGTCGCCTCGGGCGCTTATCGAACCCGGCCGGAGTTTCAGCGTTATATAGCCGACCGTGCCGCACGCCTTGAAGCGCAGGGCGTGCATGTGGATATCTGGAAATAACGTATTGTTGATAGCATAACGGGGATTGTTGGGCTTCGCGTTGCTCAGCACCAACCTACATCATTTATCAGTAGATACCATCACCCTCATCTCTGCGCAATCATTTCTGGTTCCCACGCTCCCGCGTGGGAATCCATACGTCAATCGATGCGCTGATTCGGCTATCCGTTCCCACGCAGGAGCGTGGGAACGAGAGAACCGCCTGTAGGTTGGTGCTGAGCAACGCGAAGCCCAACATTACACTAATGATTAGACTGTAAATATCTCGCCTGTATGTCCCTTGCTGTCCGGCCCCATTAAATATAGATAGGCTGACATGATATCTTCAGGCTCGGGCAGCAGACTGGCGTCTTCGCCTGGGTAGGCCTGGCGCCGGAGGCGGGTGTGAACGGCACCGGGATCGATGCTGTTGGCGCGGATGCTGGTATTGTTTTCCACTTCATCGGCCAGTATTTGCATGAGGTTGTCACAGCCGGCTTTGCTTACGCCATAGGCGCCCCAGTAGGCACGGCCGTGGTGAGCAACGCGTGACGAGGTGAACATTACCGAGGCGTCAGCAGATTTTTTTAGCAGGGGCAGACAGGCATGCGTGAGCAGAAAAGGCGCGTTCAGGTTGATCTGCATGAGCCGCGCCCATAATTTCAAGTCATACTGTTCCAATGGCATGAGCGTGTCCAGCCGAGCGGCATTGTGCAGCAGACCGTCAAGGACGGAAAACTCCTGTTCAATCGTCTTGGCCAGATCATAATAATCATTGCTTTGGGCGCCTTCCAGATCCATCGGATAGATGGCCGGTTGCGGATGATCCGCTTCAACGATCTGATCATAGACCTTTTCCAGTTTTTTTACCGAACGTCCAAGCAGGATGACCGTGGCGCCGAAGGCGGCATAGCTACGTGCTGCGGCCGCGCCAATGCCATCACTGGCACCGGTAATCAGGATGGTTCTGCCTTCAAGCAGTTTGTCGTCAGGTTGGTAATTTTCTGGAATCTGTTTCAGCATGGATGGCTCGTTGGGGTCAGGTTCAGGATGAATGGAATGAATCAGGCGTGTCTTGGCCTATTTCGCTATTGATTAAAGCCGCGCATTGTACACCACTTCGCACTGCGCCTTCGAGTGTTGCCGGATAACCGTTATTGGTATAGTCACCCGCCAGCCATAATCCCTTTACCGAAGTGCGGTTTTCAGGCCGTAGACGGTTGATATTGACCCGGCTTGAAAAGGTGGCGCGTTTTTCGCGGATAACAAATTGTGCTCTGGTGGCGGGCCAGTGGGGAAACAGTTGGGCGAGTTCGGCGGCGATTCGTGCGCCTAGCTGCTCTTTGGATTCGTCCATGTGTGGTCCGTGGCTGCTGATAACCACGGAAATCATGCCGGGCTGGCCACAGTGGCGGCGATCAAAAATCCATTCGGCATAGCCATCGATGAGGCCCTGCATGGGTTGGGATAATTGCACCTCGGGCGGGTATTGTAGATAAATGGTCGTCACCGGCTGAAAATGAAATTGTGCAAGATTTGCCTGCAGCGAAGCAAGATCTTTCTGCCCCTGAATCAGCGCAAGACTTGCGCGCACCGAGGTGGCCAGCAGTAACTGCTGGGCGGGAATAAACGTGTTGTCGATATAGACGCCGCAGATTTTGCCGTTTTCGATTTTAAGCGCCGAGACACGCATACCCAGATGAACATGGCCCCCCTGTTGTTCGATATAGTGCATGGCTGGTTCGGGAAACAGAGCGCCCAGATCATGATGCGGGAACAACAGATCGGCATCCCGGCGTTGCCTGAGGAAGGCATCGCTCAACACCTGCAAAAAAATCGTGGCCGAGGCTTCCTGCAACGGCGTGTTCATAATCGCCAGACACAGGGGTTGCCAGAAAGCCTGAATAAGCCGATCGGTCTGTTTTTGTTGTTGTAGCAGCTCGGCAACGCTGATATCGGTTGTCGGAAACAGCTTGCCGCGAAATAGAGCGTAGCCAAAGCGCAGGGCTGAAAGGCGATCCGATATATTCAATCCACGGGCACTCAACAGGGCGAAGAGTAAATGCAAAGGGGCCGGCAATGGCGGTGTTTTTAAACGTAAAGGCTTGCCATGAAGACTGTGCATGGTCAGGTTCAGAGGTTGGCGCAGCAGGCTTTGTTGCACATCTATGCCGATATCATTCAGCAGTTCGAGGATAGTGTGATAGGCACCGATGAGTAGATGCTGGCCGTTATCAACCGTGTAGTTTGCAAAGGCGACCCGGCGTGCCCGCCCTCCCGCCTGGCGAGCGGATTCCAGCAGGGTAACGGGGTGGCCTTTTTGTGTGAGTTTGACTGCGGCAGCTAGTCCTGCCCAGCCGCCGCCGATAATGACAACGGAATGGGGTTCGGCTAAATGAAATTCCGCCATCGGTTAGCGGGCCTGTCGGTGACGGCGCCATTCCTGGAGCCAGGTACGCAGGGCCAGCCAGAGTTTATGAATATTAGACAGGCGAACCCGACCATTGAATACCGGAAAATGATTTTTTTCCATTTTATCCAGCACGGTGCGGTAAATAGCCGCCATGATCAGGCCGCAGCGTTGCTTGTAGCGATCCTGTTCCGGCAAATACTCGAACGCACTACGATAATACTGTTTCGCACGATCGCATTCGAATTGCATGAGTTGCTGAAAATTTTCAGAAGAGTGCCCGCTGAGAATGTCGTCTTCGCTGACTGAAAAGCGCTGTAGATCCTCACCCGGTAAATAGATCCGTCCCAGTTGTGCATCTTCATGCACGTCGCGCAGAATATTGGTGAGCTGGAAGGCCATGCCCAGATCACGTGCGTATTTCAGCGTGCGCCGGTCTTCATAG
>JAADGZ010000063.1:8020-8765 GCA_013152045.1 Gammaproteobacteria bacterium | reverse complement strand
CCAAGAGAAATATAAATATCACGGAATAGGCCAGCATCGATAGCCGCTTCAGTCATCGGACGATTTTGAACGAAATAGAAACGTTTTTCTGGGTGCAATACAGTTATTTCTTTGCCATTACGGCTAACACGGATACGCCCTGTGCGGGCTTCGTAGTTGGGTCCCTGACTTTGTTTCATGCTAATGAAGTCAAATGTCATTCCAGCCAGCTTGATGTTTTCACCTGGTGCCAGACGGATATCGTGTTCGATGCTGTAGACACTGGTCAGGGTCACGCCAATAGCAAAGATGGCAATGCCCAGGTGGCCAAAGCTCATGCTATAAAATTCACGTGGCAGGCTTTTTATACCCGAGATGAATCCAGCTTTATTCTTCAGTCTATTTTTGAAATCACTGATGACTGATAAGACAATCCAGAAGGCCAGGCTGATGCTGATAGTGACGCCAAATGAAATCTTGTTATAAAGCACATAGGCAAAGATCAGGCTGAGACCAATGCTGGCTAGTGCCAGCACACCGAGACGTTTGAACAGGCGTGCGGGATTATCTTTTCTCCAGCGGGTATGAGGACCAATGCCCATCAGTACCAGCAATACCAGCATGATAGGGACAAAAACACGGTTGAAGTAGGGGGGGCCAACCGAGATTTTGCCCATGTCCAGCGCATCAAGCACCAGAGGATATACGGTGCCGAGCAAAACCGAAGAGGTGGCGACGACCAGGAGCACGTTGTTACTGAGTAGCA
>JAADGZ010000063.1:0-7949 GCA_013152045.1 Gammaproteobacteria bacterium | reverse complement strand
ATAGCCAGTGAGCCACCCACGACAATGCCCAGAAAAATGAGAATAAATACACCTCTAGCCGGATCAGTAGCAAAAGCGTGTACCGAAGTCAGTACGCCGGAACGTACCAGGAAGGTACCCAGCAGACTCAGAGAGAAGGCGAAAATGGCCAGCAACACGGTCCAACTTTTGAAACTGTTGCGCTTTTCAGTAACGGCCAGCGAGTGCATCAGGGCAGTACCTACCAGCCAGGGCATGAAGGATGCATTTTCGACTGGATCCCAGAACCACCAGCCACCCCAGCCTAGTTCGTAATAAGCCCACCAGCTTCCCAAGGCGATACCAATAGTGAGAAAAACCCAGGCAATGGCGGTCCAGGGCCGGGACCAGCGTGCCCAGGCGGCATCCAGATGGCCGCCCAGCAGAGCGGCAACGGCAAAGGCAAAGGCAACAGAGAAACCTACGTAACCCATGTAAAGCATGGGAGGGTGCACGACCAGGCCCGGATCCTGAAGCAATGGGTTGAGGTCGCGTCCGTTGGCGGGAATAGCTTCGATTGGAATACGATTAAAGGGGTTGGAGGTCAGCAACATAAACAGCAAGAAACCGATGCTGATCAGGCCCATGATACCAATGACGCGGGCGACGGTATCCTGCGGCAGGCTTTTGCTAAAGCTGGCAACGGCTACTGTCCAGAGTGACAATAACAGGGTCCAGAGCAAGAGCGAGCCTTCATGCGCACCCCAGAGGGCTGAAATCCGGTAGGGCAGGGGTAGATCTGAGTTGGAGTTCGAAGCCACATAGACCAAGCTGAAATCATTATTGATAAAGGCGCTCAGTAAGATAGCAAAGGCAAGAGATATAAAGAAAAACTGTCCCCAGGCGGCGCGTCTTGCCAGCGCCATCCAGCCGGGTTTACCCAAACTTGCGCCAAGTAGGGGGATGATGCTTTGTACTATGGCGAGACAAAAGGCGAGTATCAGGGCAAAGTGGCCAAGCTCAGGGATCATATGGCTAGTTTCCTGTCATTGTTGACTGTAATTTTTTAGCGTCACTGATGGCTTGGGCAGCTTCAGGCGGCATGTAGTTTTCATCGTGTTTGGCAAGTACGGTATCGGCAATAAAAACGCCATCAGCGCGTAGTTTGCCCTGGGCGACGACACCTTGGCCTTCGCGGAATAAATCCGGCAGAATGCCGGTATAGATAACCGGCACTTTGTTGACGGTATCTGTTACCTCGAAGTAGATGTCAAGGTTATCCTTGTTGCGTTTGACCGAACCCTTTTTAACTAGACCGCCGATGCGAAAAGCATGGTTTTTCGGTGCATCCCCGGCGAGGATCTGGGTGGGGCCGTAGAACAGGTTGATATTTTGCTTGAGGGCGATAGTGGCAAGAGCTACTGCACTGCCGATGCCGGTGATCATCAGGGCAATCAGGGCTAGACGTTTACGCCGCTTGGGATGTTTGGGGAGGAGTCGCATGATCAGATCTCGTTCAAGGTAACTTCAAAATGGTTAAGGTTTTGTCAATTAAAAGGCAAGAAAGTTTAACCTTATTTCCATTATTTTTCATTTTTCGCACGGCTTAGACGGCGTTTGATACTGGCAATCTGCTGCTTTTTGCGACGCATGGGCAGAATGATATTCCATAGCAGGATACCCAGCGCCAGCCCATAAGATGGCCAGACATACATGGCATAGCCACCCATGTGCAAAAATTCTTTCATTTGTCAGATCCCATAATCATCTTTTTCATCCAGGTGGTATCGCGTTCACGTTCCAGAATTTCAACCCTGGCACGCATCAGCAGGGTGGTGCCGAAATACAGTTTGAAAGCCAGGAACATGGTCAGCAGGGGAATCAGCATGCTGGTCGCCATGGCAGATTTGCCGAAGCGGGTTACTGTCGGACCCTGGTGCAGGGTGTTCCACCACTCTACCGAATAGTGAATAATGGGAATATTGACGACGCCGACCAAGGCAAGTATGGCGCAGGCGTTGGCCGCAGTACGGCGGTCTTCAATTGCCGATTGCAGGGCAATAAATCCCAGGTAGAGAAATAGCAAAATGAGTTCTGAGGTCAAGCGTGCGTCCCAGATCCACCAGGTTCCCCACATGGGTTTGCCCCAGAGTGAGCCGGTGATCAGAGCCAGAATGGTAAAGGCGGCACCCAGCGGGGCTGCACTGGAAGCGATGATATCCGCCATTTTCATTTTCCAGATGAGACCGATGCCGCCCGCGATCGCCATGATCATGTAGACAAACATAGACATCCAGGCAGCGGGTACATGGATATATATAATACGGTAACTTTCACCTTGCTGGTAATCGGTGGGGGCGACGAACAGTCCCAGATAAGTACCGATAATAAACGTGATGAGGGTGCTCCAGCCCAGCCAGGGAATAATTCGATTGGCAAACAGATAAAAATGCTTGGGGGAGGCGAGTCTATGAAAAAATGACCACATATTTTTCTAAGGTTCCAGATAGGCTGTTTTTCGCCTGAAGGCGAGCTTAATGGATAAACAATTTCCCTTAAATACCCCTTAAATACGGTAAGTTAAGCGGTAGTAATATTCTATCATGCACCGAGCCTTATTTCTTGCGCTAAAGAACGAACATGACAATATAAATTCGTATTCACCGTAGGCTGATGCGTAATGCAGCCGCTGTGGCCAGAGGAGCCAAGGTCAGAGCCAGGGCAAACATGGCAGCAAGAAAATACAGCTGACCTTTGATGCTCATATCGGCAGCAGCGGTGGCGATAGCGTTGCTGGCAAAAATCAGTACCGGAATATACAGGGGCAGGACCAGTAAGGAAAGCAAAACGCCGCCGCGTCGCAGACCCACGGTCAGGGCTACGCCAATAGCGCCTACCAGGCTGAGAACAGGAGTGCCCAGGGCCAGTGTCGCCAGTAAGGCTGGCATAGCGTCATAGGGCAAAAATAGTAGCACACCCAGCAGGGGCGCCAGGAAAATTAACGGCAGGCCGCTGACCAGCCAGTGGGCGATAATCTTTCCCAGCACGAGGATGGGCATAGGATGCGGACTCAGCAGCATCTGTTCCAGTGAGCCGTCTTCGAAGTCGGAGCGGAAAATACTGTCCAGCGACAACATGGTGGAGAGCAGCGCCGCAACCCAGATCACGCCCGGTGCCATGGTTTTCAGAAGTTCAGGCTCAGGACTTACGGCTAGCGGAAACAGACTGACGATAATAACAAAAAATATCAATGGGTTGGCAATTTCTGAACGAGTGCGCAAGGCGAGCGTCAGGTCGCGTTTGATAATCGCAATAAAGGCTTTGGATAGTGAAGAATTTGTCATGTGGCGAGATTTACACGTGATAGATGGTCTTCTGACAGATCCAGTGGATGATGGGAAGTAAGGATGGCCATGCCACCGTCGAGGACATGTTGGGTTATCATATTCTCGATTTGTTTTTGCCCCTGAATATCAATAGCAGTAAAGGGTTCATCCAGAATCCAGAGCGGTGCCGGGTTGATTAATAATCGGGCCAGCGCAACGCGGCGGCGTTGGCCCGCAGAAAGTGTCCGCGAAGGCACGTCTTCAAAACCAAGCAGGCCGACTTTTTCCAGCGCATCATCCAGTGGCAAGCTATTGCTTCGAGCCGCCATAGCCTGGGAAACGCGCAGATTTTCCAGTGGTGTGAGTTCACCCTTAACCCCGTGAGCGTGGCCGATATAGTTCAGGTTACTTAAAAAAGCGCCCCGTTCCTCGCTAATATCACAACCGTTCCAGTAGATTTCTCCCTTATCCGCCAGGCGCAGGCCGCAGAGCATGCGCAACAGCGTTGTTTTACCGCTGCCGTTGGGACCTTCTATCTGGATGGCGTGACCGGTGGTGAGATGAAAGCTTAGCCCGGAAAACAGCGTGCGATCTTCACGGGTGCAACTTAAATTGCGGATTTCCAGCCCTTCGCTGGTGGGGGTTGAATTAACTGTCATGTATAGGCCAGTGGTTTTATATCCATGCTGATTATAAATACTGTCGTATAAAACTATTAAGGATACCAGTAGTTAATAGTCAGGGGCCAGGGTAGATTTACAGTACAGATTTAATTTATTGGTTAAAGTCAGCTCTGTCCTTGCCGATAAAAAAAACATGAATCATCTGGAAAATATCGAAATTTGCGCGACGGACAAAGATCGGCATGAGCGTCTAAAACAGCTTGCCTGGATTGCCCTGTTGGTTGGATTGGCTGCGGCCATTGTACTGGGAGGACTGGTCTATTTCCTGAGTGCGAAGGGGGGGGATAGTTATATCGAAATGATCAATGCGCACAGACTGAGCCGATCTCATCTGGTTCCGGCGCTGTGGGTGGCCGGTTTGTTCCTACTGTCGCTAGTCGCACTCATAACGGGGATCATCTCCCTTTATAGCAGTTTTCGAGTAGCCGGTCCATTGTACCGGTTTGCTCGCAACCTGAGCATCTCGGAAAAACATTCTATCATCGGTATTCGGCAGGGTGACTGCCTGCAGGATGTGTCCCAGCAGCTGCAGGACAGTATTCATACCCTGGATGCGTATAAGCAGGATATTGATGCATCGCTTGAAAAATCCGAAGCCTGTCTGCAGTCTCCCGATGAAGGTATGGTTGCGGAATATGCTGCTTTAATCAAGCAGTTGAAGGCGAAGCTTGACGGAGTACGTATTATATGACCAAAGGCAGGTTGTCCTTTGTTCTTGTTATGCTGTTTTTGGCATCAGGCTTGCTGATGCTGCAAAAAGTCACAGCAATCAGTCAACCCGCACATGATGGAAATTGTGCTGCCTGCCACCTGGCCGGATCCCGGACGACTGCCAGTAATGCCCATCAGTTGCTCAGCAGTCAGGAAAAAATATGTGGTGCCTGTCATGAAAATGCCTTGCGTCTGAGTCATGCCAGCGGATTTACCCCTAACCGTATTTTGCCGGCTGAATATCCTGTTGACTGGAAAGGCGATCTAACTTGTAGCACTTGCCATGATATTCACTCAGGCAAGCCGGGATTGATGCGGGGTGAGAAGCGAGGCCGGGAGTTATGCATGTCTTGCCATGACAGTGCATTTTTTGCTGCGATGCCTGATGCCGGCGCTTCTATTATTAGTAACGGCCACCTGGATGCTAGAAGTAATAAGGATCTGAGCGGTCTGGATACGTTTTCCATTCAGTGTTTAGGCTGTCATAGTGGTAATGCCGACGGTGGTCCTGCGGTAGAGATCGATTCACAGGGACTGGTACGGCATGCGGATGGTGCGGTAAATCATCCGGTTGGGACGAATTATGATAAGGCCTCACGCTATGGTGGTTATCGCACTCGGGCGCGTCTGCCGAAAAGTATTATGTTGCCGGATGGGCGTTTAAGCTGTATTTCATGTCATCAGGGTTATACTCAGAAACACGGTAAACTGGTGATGTCCAATCAGGGTTCAAAGCTGTGTTTTGAGTGTCACGATATATGAATATGAAGAGTGAATTGTCAAACTCCGGGCATCGGCGGCATCGGCATTTTATTGATGCCACGATTCAGGGGCGCCTGTTGGCAGCACTTATCGTGCTTGAACTGATTTTGTTTAGCGGCGCGATGATTTGGCTGTATCTGGATTTAAGCACAATTATAGAAGGGAATCTCTACCGGGTTCATTATGCCGATACAGAAGGCTTATCACCTTTTTTGAGCACCTTGTTTACCGTTATACCGGTTATTCTGCTGGTGAACCTGGCGGCTCTGTGGCTGGCTGATGTGATCTGGCGGGCTTATGTCAGGCGCATTGTGAATCAGCTGCGCAGGATCCTTGCGCGAATTTCAACATTAGATTTAAGAGAAGAACCGGAAGATCGTCGCGTTCATCATGATGTCATCGATAAGGCGCGCAGCTGGCTGGAAAATGAACGGCAGGCGTTTCAGAAAATAAAAAAGGCAGTGAACGCATTACCCGAGACGATTGATTTTACAGACGAAAAAGAATTAATCCGCAGCCGCTCAGCTTTACGCGAATTAAAGACTTTTTTAAGCTAACCTGGATAAACCACAAGATAAGTACCTTCACGAAATAATTTTCTACAAAATGCGCAGAAAATTATTTCTAAGGTACTAAACACGAATATCATTCGCTCGTCCTTGCCTGCGAATAATTATGTCGGGGTACGGCAAAAATTGCCTAACCCGACATGTTTTATATATCAGCCTCGTTGGCGTTCGCGAATCTCATCCAGGCTCTTGCAATCGATACACAGGGTTGCGGTTGGGCGTGCCTCAAGACGGCGAATGCCGATTTCCATACCACATTGTTCACAATAGCCATAATCGCCGGATCCCAGGTGGTTTAGTGCCTCATCAATTTTTTTGATCAGCTTGCGTTCGCGATCACGGGTGCGTAGCTCAATCGTGAATTCGGATTCCTGGGTGGCGCGATCATTGGGATCCGGGAAGTTGGCTGCCTCATCCTGCATATGATGTACGGTGCGATCCACTTCTTCCATTAGTTCATGCTTCCAGTTAAGCAGAAGCTGGTTAAAATGGACAACGTGCGCATCATTCATATATTCCTCACCTTTGACCATTTTATAAGGTTCAAAGGATTTTGGATTAGAGTTTGATGTGCTTCTTTTCTGGCTGACTGCGGCCTTTTTGGTCATGGTTTTTTTACTGGTTGATGTTTTAGCGGTATCCTTTTTAGGGCTGATTTTTTTTGCAGTTACTTTTTTGGCTGCAGCTTTTTTCGCAGCAGGCGTTTTCTTGCTGACTGCCGTTTTTTTCTTGGCAACGGTTTTTTTCTTTACCGTGGACGTTTTCTTTGCGGGCATCTTTAACTGTCTCCTACCGATACCGGAATCCAAAATGAACGCGCTTAAATACCAGAATATTCAAAATAGCGCAATAAATGAATGAGGAACAATCCTAAATATTAGCACAAAATATCATTTTTTACCGTCAAGGTATTGATATTGGCGACATACTTATCATTAATTTTTTGTTCTATTTTTAACCAGTTCGCATTCAGAGAAATGCAGGATATACCTGATTGCCTACCTAAAATAACTCGATTTTCTGAAACGGCCTACGGTAAAGTAACCTTCTTGCTATTTCGTTGTCTCTAGACGTCAGCGAAGATATTTATGTATTCTATTTCAAAAGATAGGGTTATACAGGCATGCAGAAAACACTACAGGCATTATTATTCGACGTGGACGGTACTCTGGCGGATACCGAGCGGGATGGCCACAGGGTCGCTTTTAATCTGGCCTTTGAGGAGGCCGGGCTGGACTGGAACTGGTCGGTCGAGCTTTATGGCAAGCTGTTGGCGGTAACCGGTGGCAAGGAGCGGATGAAGTACTATCTGGAGCACTTCAATACCCATTTTATATGCCCGACCGATATCAATGATTTTATTGCTGAACTTCATCGTTCAAAAACCGCGCATTACACAGCATTGCTGGCTGAGGGCCGAATTCCCCTGCGTCCGGGGGTGGAACGGCTGTTGAGAGAAGCACGGGAGAAGGGTATGCGGATGGGGATTGCCACCACCACTACGCCAGCCAATGTGCAGGCGCTGCTGTCTCAGACTCTGGGGCCGGATTCAGAGAGCTGGTTTGAAGTTATTGCTGCTGGCGACGTGGTGCCTGCGAAAAAGCCGGCGGCTGATATTTATCTCTGGGCAATGGACAAAATGGATCTGAAGGCAGAACAGTGCATGGCCTTCGAAGACTCGGAAAATGGCATCAAATCCTCTGTTGCGGCTAATCTGCGAACCGTTATCACGGTAAATGATTATACCCGCGAGCATGATTTTTCCAGTGCCATACTGGTGTTGGACAATATGGGCGAACCGGAGCGGCCCTTTACCGTATTGCAGGGCGATCAGGATATTGTTGATCATGCCGCCTGCCTGGATCTGGATCTGATTCAACGTCTGGCGAATAGTTCTTCACCGGTATGAGCGACAATTCCCGGGGCCGCTATTCTCGACG